>NZ_JBHUBB010000010.1:130203-240961 GCF_042789485.1 Streptomyces sp. NPDC056835 | reverse complement strand
CCCGGGGCCCCGGCTCCGCGGCCGCCCCGAGGGGTGCGACGGCGGACCGATGGCTCTCGGGCGCGCGGCGTGGGGACTACTTGGCCGCTCCGACCAGCTTGGAATCCGGGGAAACCGCGAACCACGTGCCACCAACGCCCTGACCATTGGTATCTCCCGGCTTTGTGTCGCCGGCGAAGGTGTAGATCGGCCAGCAGTCGATGCTCTGCTGCTTGATTCCGTCGGGCCGGTCGAAGGTCACGAAGCCCTTCTTGATGATCCCTTCCGTGTCATTCTTCTCGACGGGAGCGACCACCGGCCACTTTTCCAGACAGGCCCCCGTGCAAGCCGACTTCATCGGCCAGGCGGAGTCCTTCGTGAACCGATAGACCGTCATTCCCTTCGAATCCACCACAATGTCACCGAGTTTGGGGTCCTTGCGTACCGAGAGCCCGGGAAGATCGACGGGGGTGGCGTCCGCGTCGGACCCGGAGCCGGCCACCGCGGCCTTCTTGCCGTCGGGCGCCGAGGCGAACCAGGTACCGCCCACGCCCTGGCCGTTGGCGTCGCCGGGGCTGGTGTCCTTGGCGTACCGGTACATCGGCCAGCCCGCGACGGTGAGCTGCTTGGTGCCATCGGCGCGGGTGATCTCGCCGAGCAGTGCGGCGTCGGTGCCCGCCGCGGCCTTGGCGTCACCCGCGGCCACCACCGGCCAGGCCGTCGCGCAGGCGCCCTCGCAGTTCGACTTGGGCGGGCTCGCCGTGTCCTTGTCGAAGCGGTAGAGCGTGAACCCCTCGCTGTCGGTGAGCACCTTGCCGAGCTTCTTGCTGTCCCACACGGCGAGTTGACCGGCCGGCTTGGCCGCCGCGGCGCCCGCCGTACCCGTATCGGATCCGTAGCCGCTGTCCGAGCCGTATCCGGCGTCGGCCGGTTTGGCGGCGCCGACGGACTGGCCGTTGGTGTTGGTCCCTTGGTCCTGACCGCACGCCGTCGTCAGGGCCAGTACGGCCACCGCGGTCACCGCGAGCGAGGCGTTCCGCCAGGTGTACATGTCAACTCCCGTTGTCTGTAGGCCAGTTGAGGCGCCTGGTTGCGCTGCTCATGGTCCTAAGTACGCACCGGGGGCGGCCTCGCGTTCAACGCGGCCCGGAAAAACTTCCACGGCGCAAGCCCTGGGCGTCACATCCCCCTCTTCGGGGGAATTCGAGCGACTTCCCGCGTGCCGCGGCCGGATGGGGAACAAGCTCCTGCCCGTGTATGGATCACTCGTCGGGCGGCTGCTCTCGGCCGCCGCACTCATAGCCCTGTCGGCAGTCCCGCTGCCCGCTCTGGCCGGCAGCTGTGCCTACGCGTCCCTCGGACCGGGTGGTCCCGGTGGCCCGGGAGGAGCCGTCGCCGTCGCCGGGAGCGGCGACTGCCGGCCGACTCCCACTCCGACCCCTCCTCCGCCGTCCGAGCCACCGCCGAAGCCGACCAAGCCGCCGAAACCACCCAAACCGTCCAAGCCACCGAAACCGCCGAAACCACCCAAGCCCACGCCGCCACCGGCTCCCACACCCCCGGCACCGCCGCCGCCCCCTTCACCGCCGCCCCGGCCGTCACCGCCCGCGCCGCCACCGGCTCCCAGCGCCGTACCGCCGCCACCCTCACCGGTCGTCCGGGCGCCCCTCCGGCAGCCCCGGCCCGCACCGCCGCCGCCCGCGCCCGCGCCGAAGCCACCGGCCCCGAGCCCCACGCGGCCTTCGCCCACCCCGTCAGCGGCTCCCACGCCGTCCGCGGTGGCGCTGCCCGCCTATCGGAAGGCGACCCGTGATCAGCCCGGGGGCGGCCCCTCCCCCGTTCTGCTGATGCTCCTGATCACGGCCCCGGCCGTGCTCGCCGTAGCCGTCCTGCGTCCCCGCTCCCGCTGATCCACGGAGATCTCATGTCGGAATGGCTCGTTCTGAGCATCGCGATGGCCGCCGCCTGCGCGGTCGTCCTGACCATCGTCGTCATCAACAACCGCCGCGTCCGCGAGGACGACGACACCTCCGAGACCCCCGACGTCATGGACTACATGACGATGATGATCGGCGTGATCTACGCGATCGTGCTGGGGCTCGCGATCGCCGGCGTCTGGGAGGGCCGCGGCGCGGCGCAGGAGACGGTACGCCAGGAGGCCCAGGCGCTGCACGAGATCCAGCAGCGGGTCCAGGTCTACCCGGCGGAGGTACGCGACCGGATCCGCGCCGATGTCGACGCCTATGTCACCTACGTCGTCCGCAGCGAGTGGCCGCACATGTCCGAGCACGAAGCCCTCAGCCCGGAGGGCACCCAGCTCTTCGACCGGATCCGCACGGATGTCACCCAGTACGCGCCCAGAACCGATCTGGAGGGACAGGCCTACCAGCCGCTGGTCGACCAGGTGGCGGCCGCCGATGACGCCCGGGGCGCGCGGGGGCAGAACGCGGGCGCCACCATGCCGGGAGTCGTCTGGTTCGGTCTCATCACCGGCGCCGTGGTCACGGTCGGGCTGATCTTCGTCCTGCAGATCCGCCGTACCTTCCGTGAGCTGCTGCTGGCAGGACTGTTCAGCGTGCTGATCTCGTTCCTGCTCTTCCTCATCTGGGACTTCGACGCTCCCTACGGCCGCGGGATCAGCGCGACGGCGGCGCCCTTCCTCGATCTGTTTCCGGGGATCGGGTCCTGAGCGAGGAGTGGTTCCGAGTGGAGTACGGGTGTCCGCCGCCCGGGGGACACCCGTGCCCCATTCGCCCGTCAGCGATCGCGGCTGTGATAACGCGCTCCTAGCGTTTCCGGCATCGAGGTGCATTCCCTGCCTTATGTGGAAACGGTTCCGCAGCTGCTCCTCGGGGACCCGGAGGATTCATCATGCGCGCGATACGTGCCGCGTCCGCCGCTCTGCTGGCAGTGTCCGCACTCGTACTGACCGCACCCACCGCGACGGCCGCCGTGGACGGCGGAAACGCGCCGTTCGGATTCACCGTCACGCCGTCCACGGTCGCGGCGGGGGGCAGGGTGACTCTCTCCGTCACCAACTGCGGTTCCACCGCGACCGCCTCCTCCGGGGTCTTCGACACGGTCAACATCCCCTCTGGCCGGTCGGCCACCGCCACGGTCGACTGGGACGCCAAGGCCGGCGCCACGTATCAGGTGACCTTCACCTGCAACGGCCAGTCGGGGACGACCAGTCTCCGGATCTCGGCCGCCACACGGAACCCGACACCGGCCGCGACGGTCACCCGCACACCGGGTGCCACGGTCGTACCGGGGGGCGTGCGCGGAGGTCTCGGCGGCAGCGTGGGCGGGATCAACACCACCGAACTTGTCGCCGGTGCTGGGCTGGTGGTCGCGGCGGCCACCGGAACGATCTACGTCGTACGCCGGCGCGCGGCGAGCCGTCAGCACTGATCACCGGCGGCCGGTCGCCGGCCGCCCGTACACCGGACGCCCCCGGGCGTCCTCCTCACATGAAAAGGCCCCCGCCCCGAGTCCTCGGTCAGGACTCGGGGCGACGGGCGTTCGGGGCCCCGCGGACCCCCCGGTGGAGGCTGCCGGGAGAAGGGCACCCGGTCAGATCCCCGCACCGGCCGGCCGGCGACGGCGTGCGAGGAACAGCGAACCGCCGACGGCCGCCGTGGCGACGAGCCCGCCGCCGACCGCCATCTCCGTGGAACTGGGACCGATGGAACCGCCGAGCCCGCCCAGCGCGCCCCGCCCCTCAAGCACCCGGAACTGGTGGGTCGCGACCCTGTCGTTGTCACTGCACCTGACGGCCAGGTTGTAGTTGCCCGGCGTGGCGTCGTCATTGATCCGGGCCCTGGCCGTGGAGTGCCCCGACGCGTTCACGGACAGTTCGACCCGGCGGAAGGCGTTCGACGTGACGGTGCCTCCGTGGCCGCAGCCCCGGGCGCTGATCTCGATCGTGCTGCCCTGGTGGACCTCGAACGGATTGATGGTGACATTGGTCGGACCGTTGGTCGCGACGGCCAGCGGAGCGGAGAGCGCCACGGCCGCGCAGGCGGTGGCGGTCACCGCCAGAGCGCGTGAAGCACGCATCGTTGAACCTCCAGCGGAAGGCGCCCCAAAGCGGTGCTCCGGGAAATTCGACGAGTACGCCCTCCATGACGAACCCTCACCGTGCTCTCGGAACACCGCATTTCGGCACTGGTCCACCCCGGTGAGCCGACACGCCGCCAGGAGCACGCCCGTCTGATGGATCCGCAGGTCACAGACCGTCAGAGATTTTATGTGCCGGCTCCTCGGATGGGTCAGCCCCGTCGGCCCCGCCACCCGTTCGCCTTTCAGTGATCGCCACCGCGGGGCGACGCACTTACCGTGCCTGCAGGCGTCCACGAAGGGAGAACTATGGGCATGAACCACAACGCCCGCGAGTCGAGGAAGCGCTCGCCCTGGGGCGTTCTGGCTCTCGTCATGCTCACCGGCGTCGCGATGATGCGCAACGGGGTGGACGTACCGCTGGGACCACCGCAGCCCGCGGCGGCGGCCGCGCTGGACACCGTGCCCGATCCGGCGGCGGCCGCGGCCACCACCGACGCCTCCTCCGTACCGATCGTGAAGCCGCTGCCGTACGCGCCGATGTCCCGGGTGCGGATCCCGGCGCTCAGGGTCGACGCGCCGATCGTGGATGTGGGCCTCGACCCGGACGGCTGGATCGCCGCTCCGCCGCCCCGGGACCCGAATCTGGCGGGCTGGTACCAGAACGGTGTCGCCCCCGGCCAGCGTGGCACCGCGGTGGTCGTCGGCCATGTCGACAACAGGTCGGGGCCCGCCGTCTTCTTCGGTCTCGGCTCACTGGAGAAGGGTGAGCACGTCGAGGTGGAGCGCTTCGACGGCAGGACGGCGGTGTTCGAGATCTACGGGGTGGAGGTCTACTCGAAGAACGAGTTCCCGGCGGCCCGGGTCTACGGCGACTCCGGCCATGCCGAGCTCCGGGTGATCACCTGCGGCGGTGGCTACTCGAAGAGGAACGGATACGACGGCAATGTCGTCGTCTTCGCCCGGCTGGTCAGGACCCGCTGACCAGCCGGGGGCGGCCGGGGGAGGGTCTCATCGGTGAGGCACGGCGATGCGGTACCCGTCGTCCAGCAACTGGGGCAGATAGCGGCGCAGCGCCGCCACACTCTGCGAGCGCTCGCCGCCCGCGTCATGGTTGAGGACGACGACCCCCGGCCCGGCACCGTCCAGCACTCTGCGGACGATGGTGTCGGTGCCGGGGGTCTCCCAGTCGAGTGTGTCGACGGTCCAGGCAAGCGGCTCCATGCCCATCTCGGACCCGATCTCGAAGGCGTACCGGTTCCAGGCGCCGTAGGGCGCGCGGTACCAGAGGGGCGGGGTGCCGAGGATGTCCTCGACGACCTCGCTCGTGCGTCCCATCTCCCCGCGGATCTGCGACGGTCTGAGCGCGGTCATCAGGGGATGCGACCAGGTGTGGTTGCAGATGATGTGGCCGTCGTCATCGGCCTCCCGCAGCAGGTCACGGTTGGCGTCGGCCATCTCGCCGCAGACGAAGAACATCGCGCGTACGTCGTATTTACGCAGTGTGCGCAGGATGTCAGGGGTGTAGTCGGGGTGGGGCCCGTCGTCAAAGGTGAGGACCATCGTGCGGCCGAGTTCGGGCATGTCCAGGATGGGTGCCTTGCGTACCGGCGGCGTGGGTCTGCGGTAGCCGGACTGCGCGCCCTCCGTCATCGGCTGGAGCCGGTAGGTGGAGGGTTTGAGAGGGGCGCCCGGCCCGCTCACCGGCTGTCCTCCCCCGGACGGGGGTGGTGGGGTGGGGCTGCCCGGTGTCTGGGCCTGCCCCGCGGTCAGCAGCCTGGTGGTGAGTGCGGCGCCGAGGCAGGCGGCGATCCGCAGGACCGCACGGCGCCCCGGAATCATCTGATCCTTTTTCATGACCAATGGCTCGCACGGTGGATGCTCCGTGCCGCTCAGCAACACCGGTTATCCGGGGGAAAGTACCCGATGGGGTGAGCCATGAAGGGAACGAGGCGCCGGTACGCCGGCGCGACGAGCAGTGTCTCACGAATGGCCGGAGGTCCCGGAGCGACGAGGGGCCGGACGGTGCGGTCAGCGCGCCGGGGAGACCGCCGCCGGTCTGTTCGGCGGAAGCGGATACTCTGCGTGCCGTGACTCAGCAGCCCACTCAATTCGAACGTGGTACCGACGGCCCGAAGGTGATCGTCGTCGGCGTGGACGGTTCGCAGTCCTCGTTCCGCGCCGCCGCGTACGCCGGCGGCCTCGCCCGGCGGCAGAACGCCCTGCTCGCCATTGTCTACGTGCAGCCCGTCATGCCGGCCGGCGCCGCCCTCGGCGCCCCGGTCGCGGAGACGACCGGGGAGATCGCCGAGGGTCTGGTGGAGGAGATCCGGGTGGCCATAGAGCGGGTCAGGGACGTCTGGGACGTCCGCTGGGAGTTCCACACCTTCCACGGGGATCCGTACAGCGGACTGGTCACGGCGGCCGACGAGCTGAAGGCGGATGCCGTGGTGGTGGGCGCCTCGGAGTCGGCGGGGCACCGGATCATCGGTTCGGTGGCGGTACGGCTGGTCAAGGCCGGCCGCTGGCCCGTGACGGTCGTCCCGTAAACCCTGGTCGTCCCGTAAACCCTGGTCGTCCGGTAGCCCCTGGCCGTACGGCGGCGCCCCTGCCGCCACGTCCCCCTCCGACGCCCGCCCGGCGCCCTCTTCCCGCGGCCCTCTCAGCGGGCCGCGGTGAGGCCGTGCGCCGCCGCGCCGCGGCTCAGGACCGCCTCGCTGATCTCCGACTGGATCTCGCGGTAGTCGTCCCGCTCGGAATCGCGCCGTACGGCCTCCGGCAGATTCACCACGCGTCCGGTGTCGAGGTCCCACATCTGCGGGATGAACTCGGCCTTCTTCACCGGCCAGCGCTCCCCCGGCGCGGCGGGCGGCGCGAAGGTGAACCGGCCGATCGAGCCGTGGTTGCCGCGCCCGTCCAGTTCGCCGTCGTCGTTGGTCATCGTCCCGGCGATCTGGTCGCCCATCCCATAGATGATCCAGGTGCCGTTCACCTTCTCGTACGGCTGCGGGACATGCGCGTGGGTGCCGAGGATCAGATCGATGTCGGGGCGGCCACCCGTGCGCGACGCGGTGAGCTTCTTGCCCAGGCTCAGCTGCTCCTCGTCGGGGTCCATCTGCCATTCGGTGCCCCAGTGCAGGCTGATCACGACGACATCGGCGCCCGCCTTACGCGCGGCGCGGGCATCCGCGATGATCTTCCGCTCGTCGATGAGGCGGACGGCCCAGGGCTGTCCGTCGGGAAGCGAATAGTCGTTGGTGCCGAAGGTGTACGCCAGTTGGGCCACCTTGGCACCGCCCGCCGTCAGCAGGGCGGGGCGCGCGGCCTCGGCCGCCGAGCGTGCCGTACCGGCGTGCCTGACGCCCGCCTTGTCGAAGGCGTCAAGGGTCCGGCGCACCCCGTCGGCTCCGTCGTCCAGGCTGTGGTTCGAGGCGGTGGAGCAGGAGTCGTAGCCGGTGGCCCGCAGCCCGGCGGGGATCTCCGGCGGGGACACGAAGGCCGGATAGCCGCTGTACGAGCCGTCCTCCTCACCGAACACGGTCTCCATGTGGCAGATCGCCACATCGGCGCCTGAGACCACCGGCTTCACACTGTCGAGCATCGGCCCGAAGTCATAGCCCTCGCCGTCGGCGTCGGCGTTCGCCCGGTCGATGACGGAGTCGTGCGGCAGCACGTCACCCGAGGCGACGAGCGTGAATCCGCGCTGCTGCGGCGCGGCGCCGCCCGCGGCGGAGGGTGCCGCGGAGCCCGGCCGCGGCGGGCCGTGCGGGATGGGGTCGGCGGGCCGATCGGGAGCGGCGCAGGCCGCCGCGGTTCCGATGAGCAGCGCCGCAGCGGCCACCGCTCCCTGTCGCATGCGCTTCGTCATCGGGCAGGCTCCAATTCCGGGGGATACCGTCCCAATGAATCCATATATTCATATAATTGTATGTCAAGTGACCAAGCCGACAGTGCTCATGAAAGGGCCCAAACGCCACCGCACGACCGTTCACCGCACCACTCGCCGCAGTGAGCGACCGCTCGTCGCAGACCTCTGTGCGCTGTCTGTCCCTCGGCGCCCGCATGCGTTCGGATACGCCAGGCGGCAACGGAGCCGCGTACGACGGCGACCCCGGCGGGAAGGGCGTTCACGATGACCACAGCCATGGCCGAGGAGAGGACCGACGAGCGGGCGCTGACGGAGCTTCAGCGCGAACACGGACCGGCCCTGCTGAACTTTCTGCTCGGCCTGACCTACGGCGACCGGCAGCGCGCCGAGGATCTGCTCCAGGAGACACTGGTCCGCGCCTGGCAGCATCCCGAGGCGTTCGACGGCCCCTTCGACTCCATGCGGCCCTGGCTGTTCACCGTCGGCCGCCGGCTGGCGATCGACGCCCGCAGATCACGGCTGGCGCGGCCCACAGAGGTCAGCGACGGGATTCTCGCGGCCACGCCCGACCCCGAGGACCGCACCGAATCCACGGTCGCGGTGCTCGATGTACGCAAGGCGGTGCGGACGCTGAGCCACGAGCACCGCGCGGTGCTGACCCAGATCTACTTCCGCGGGCTGAGCGTGAACGAGGCGGCGCGGGTGCTCGGGATTCCGCCCGGTACGGTCAAGTCCCGCTCGTACTACGCGCTGCGGGCGCTGGCCCGTTCACTTCCCGGCTACAGCGCGCCCGGCACGTCCGGCTACCGCAGGTCCTCCTCGTCCAGGAGCGCCAGCAACGACGGCGCGTCGGCCACCTCCAGATAGGCCGCGCCGCACGGGCCGCACTCCACCAGATGGTCCGCGACGCGCCGGTCCTCCTCGGGCGCGAGCGCTTCGAGTACATACGCGCCCAGGAGCGACCGCACATGCGGGCCGGAATCGTCCGCTCCATCGTCGGACGCGTCACCGTCGGCCACACCCGTCACAATCCTCTCCTGTCCGCCGACCGATCCTGCCTTTCTGGCCACGCGGGGCGGCCACCGCCGGTTCAATGCTCCGTGAAGCAGGCTTCGGGGGAAGAAAGGAAGGCGGAAAAGCAATGCGTCCGGAATGTACCGAAGGGGCGGGTGGTGGCGGCCTCCTGGTGCCCATGGCTTGGATGTACGCGGAGTACATCGCCGACGAGCTGTTGCGCACCGGCGATCTGATGCCGCCGACAACGCTCGAATACCGGGCGGGGCGGGGCGCGCTGGCCCTGACGATCTTCCTCTCCGACAGCTCGGTGGGCGGCCCGCGCGTGGTGGCCAGGATGGAGGAGTGGCGCTCCCTCACGGCGTACGGGACCTGCTGGCGGGAATGGGTCTGCGGGCGGCTCGACCGGCTGGAGGCGGTCGCGTTCGAGTCCGGCCCGGAGACCCGGGATCCGGATCTGGAGCTGGCGGGCGCGGCGTGGCGGTGGCTGGAGGAGACGGAGCTGCTGGCGCCGGATCTCGATGCCGTGGGCCCGGCGTGCGGCGATCCGTTCCCCGCCGGCGAGGAAGAGGGGCCACAGGTCTGGACCCCGGCCTGGCAGCTCGGGCTGCCGCTGGGCCATCTGGCGATCCATCTGTTCTGACCAGAGGCTGTTCCGGCCAGACGCTGTTCCGGCCAGACGCTGTTCCGGCCAGACGCTGTTCCGGCCAGACGCTGTTCCGGCCAGAGGCCGCGCTGACCTGAGGCTGTTTCCGACCCGCGACGCACGCGGGCGGGGCGCTCAGGTGCCGTGCACGCCCGCGCGGTACTTGGGAATCCGTACCGTGATCTTCGTACCCGCACCCACGCCCGTCTCGATGACCAGGCCGTACTCGTCCCCGTAGACCTGGCGCAGCCGTTCGTCCACATTGAGCAGTCCGATCCCGGTGGACGCGCCGCCCTCGCCGCGCAGGATCCGGCGCAACCGGTCCGGCTCCATACCGACCCCGTCGTCCTCGATCACCACCTCCGCCTCGGAGCCCGCGTCGAGCGCGCTGATGGTGATCCGGCTCGTGGTGACCGCCCCTTCGAGGCCGTGCTTGACGGCGTTCTCGACCAGCGGCTGAAGGCAGAGGAACGGCATCGCCACCGGCAGGACCTCCGGAGCGACCTGGAGTGTGACCGAAAGCCGCTCGCCGAAGCGGGCCCGTACGAGCGCCAGATACTGGTCGATGGAGTGCAGTTCATCGGCGAGGGTGGTGAAGTCGCCGTGACTGCGGAACGAGTAGCGGGTGAAGTCGGCGAATTCCAGCAGGAGTTCTCTGGCCCGCCCGGGGTCCGTACGGACGAACGAGGCGATGGCGGCGAGGGAGTTGAAGATGAAGTGCGGGGAGATCTGGGCGCGCAGCGCCTTGATCTCGGCCTCGATCAGCCGGGTGCGGGAGCGGTCGAGCTCGGCCAGTTCCAGCTGTACGGAGACCCAGCGGGCCACCTCGCCGGCCGCCCTGGCGAGAACCGCCGACTCGCGCGGCGCGTAGGCGACCAGGGTGCCGAGGACCCGGTGGTCGACGGTCAGCGGCACGGCCACGCCCCAGCGCAGCGGACAGTCGAGATCGCCGCAGCCGTTCGCGAAGGCGGTGCCGCGTCCGCTCGCGAGCAGCCCCTCGACATGAGCCATCACCTGCTTGTCGTGGTGTTCGCCCGACCCGTCCCAGGCGAGGACCCGCTCCCGGTCGGTGAGGCAGAGCGCGTCGGTGCCGAGCAGGGAGCGCAGCCGGCGGGCCGCCTTGCGGGCGCTCTCCTCGGTGAGCCCCGCCCGGAGCGGGGGCGCGGCGAGCGAGGCGGTGTGCAGGGTCTCGAAGGTGGCGCGCTCCACGGGCGTGCCGACATCGCTGGTCCGCTCGGGGCGCGCGGTGCGCCGGCCCAGTACGAAGCCGCCCGCGAGGAGCAGCGGACCGAGCACGATCAGGACGGCGAGTGCGGCTCCGCTCATCCGGCGCCTCCGGATGTGGTGATGTCGCCGGCTCCGCCGCCCGTCGGGCCGGCGCTTCCGCTCGCACTCGCGTGGCGGCTGCCGGGCATCAGAGCCTCCGGCAGATGGAAGCGTGTCATCGCCGCGTTGGTGCCCGGGGGTATCCGGCCGCGTGTGGCCAGGGACACCAGGATCATCGCGAGGAAGCCGACGGGCACCGACCAGACGGCGGGCCAGGCGAGCAGCGCGTGCGGCCAGCCCGACCGTACGGCCCCGCTGACCGTGATCACCGTGGCGGCGAACGCCAGACCGCCGCCGAGCAGCAGTCCCGCGATCGCGCCGGGCGGGGTGAGCCGCCGCCACCAGATGCCGAGCACCAGCAACGGACAGAACGACGACGCGGAGACCGCGAACGCCATCCCCACCGAGTCGGCCACGGGCATCCCGCTGACCAGCAGTGACCCGCCGAGCGGTACGGCCATGGCGAGCGGGGTGGCCAGCCGGAAGTGGCGTACGCCGCGCGAGGGAAGGACATCCTGGGTGAGGACCCCCGCGACGGCCATGGTCAGCCCCGAGGCGGTGGAGAGGAACGCGGCGAAGGCGCCGCCCGCGACCAGCGCGCCGAGCAGATCCCCGCCGAGCCCGCCGATCGCCCGCTCCGGCAGCAGCAGTACGGCGGCGTCGGCGTCCGTACCGTAGGGGAGTTCGGGGACGTACAGCCTGCCCAGCGCGCCGTAGACGGGCGGCAGCAGATAGAACGCGCCGACCAGCATCAGGACGATCACGGTGGTCCGGCGGGCGGCCCGGCCGTTGGGACTGGTGTAGAAGCGGACGACGACATGGGGCAGTCCCATCGTGCCGAGGAAGGTCGCCACGATCAGGCCGTAGGTCGCGTACAGCGGATGGTCCGCGCGGCCGGCGACGGCCGCCGTCAGATCGAGGTCGGCACGCGGCCGTCCGTCGCCCTGCCAGGCCAGCAGCAGGAAGAGCGCGGGCACGAGCAGCGCGGTGAGCTTGAGCCAGTACTGAAACGCCTGGACGAAGGTGATGCTGCGCATCCCGCCCGCCGCGACCGCCACCACCACGACCACGGCGACCAGCACCCCGCCGAACCAGTCGGGCGCGCCGGTGAGGATCTTCAACGTCAGCCCCGCGCCCTGGAGTTGGGGTACGAGATAGAGCCAGCCCGCACCGACCACGAACACACTCACCAGCCGTCGCACCGCACGCGATTCGAGCCGGCCCTCGGCGAAGTCCGGGAGGGTGTACGCGCCGGAGCGGCGCAGCGGGGCGGCGACGAAGAGCAGCAGGACGAGATAGCCGGCGGTATAGCCGACCGGGTACCAGAGCATGTCGGGGCCGTGCAGCAGCACCAGGCCCGCGACGCCCAGGAAGGAGGCGGCGGAGAGGTATTCGCCGCTGATCGCGGCGGCGTTGAGCGCGGGCCGTACCGTACGGGAGGCGACATAGAAGTCGGAGGTGGTACGGGATATCCGCAGCCCGAAGCCGCCGACGAGAACGGTCGCGAGCACGACGACGGTGACGGCGGTCACCGTATAACTCTGGCTCACGGAACGGGCCGGCCCTTCACGAGCCGGGCGAAGTCACGCTCGTTGCGCTCCGCGCGCCGTACGTACCACCAGGCGAGCAGGGTGAGCAGCGGATACGCGGCGAAGCCGAGCACCACCCAGACCGCCGTCGCGTCACGCAGGGTGGCGAAGGCGAGCGGCAGCGTGCCCGCGACCAGCGCGAGGAGCGCGAACGCGGTGAGTCCGGCCCGTAGTTGACCGCGCATCAGGGAGCGGACGTAGGCGTCGCCGAGCGCGGTCTGCTCCTCGATCTCGGCCTGGGCGCGGTAGCGCGGCAGGGGACGTACGCGTCGGGGCTCACCGGTGACCACCTCGCGCCGGGGCGCGGGCTGCCGGGACGCGGACTCCCCCGTCATGTCCGCCCCCCTTTCTCCCTGACTCGCCGCCCTCCCGCCCCCAGGCTCGTGCTCGGGCCCGGCGGAGTGCTCGGGCCCGGAGTGTACGCAGCCCGGTGATCCCGGGGGAAGCCCCTGGTCAGCGCCCACCCTGCCGCATCAGCAGATCCCGCAGCGCGCGGGCGTGACGCCGGCTGACCGCCAGCTCGGCGTCGCCGACGCGGACACTCATCGCGCCCGCGTCGAGCCGTAGCTCATCGATCCGGGCCAGGGCGACGAGATGGCGGCGGTGGATCCGTACGAAGCCGCGGGCCCGCCAGCGCTCCTCCAGCGTGGTGAGCGGGATACGGACCAGATGGCTGCCGGTGTCGGTGTGCAGCCGCGCGTAGTCGCCCTGGGCCTCGGCATAGGCGATGTCGTCGACGGCGACGAAGCGCGTGACTCCGCCGAGTTCGACGGCTATCTGATCGGCGGCGGGGGCGGAGACCGGCCCCCGCTCCCCCACCAGTTCGGCGACCCGGCGTACCGCCTCGGCCAGCCGCTCCCTGCGGACCGGCTTCAGGACATAGTCGACTGCCTTCAGATCGAAGGCCTGGACGGCGAAGTCCTCATGGGCGGTGACGAAGACGATCAGCGGTGGCTCGGCGAAGCCGGCCAGCAGCCGGGCGACATCGAGGCCGGTCAGCCCGGCCATATGGATATCGAGGAAGACCACATCGATGGCGGCGGGGTCGTCGGGGCCGGCGTCGAGCGCCGCGCCGATCCGCCGTAGCGCCTCCGTCGCGCTGGTGGCGCCCTCCGCGCCCCGGATCCGCGGGTCGGCCCTGAGCAGGTACAGCAGTTCCTCAAGGGCCGGTTCTTCGTCGTCCACAGCCAGTACACGCAGCATGACGCCGGAGTGTAGGCGGTGGCCCGGCCACAAGGCCGCCCTCGGCTTGCGAGGCCGCGCGGATAGGTGGGGCGGCGTCTGAGTCATTCCGTGTTCCGCTGCGTAACAGACAGCATGCGGACCTTGGACCTCCATCGTGATGCCGGCGCCTACGCGCTGGGCGTGCTCGACGCCGCGGACGCCTTCCGGTTCGAGGACCATCTGACGGACTGTCCGCGCTGCTCGGAACTGCTGGCCGAATTCGGCGGTGTGAGGGAGCAGCTGGACGCGTACGCGCGGCGTACCCCCGCCGAAATGGCGCCGTTCACCGCCGCGAGTCCGCAGCTGCTGGCCGGGCTGCTCGGCCGTACCGCCGCGGGGCGGCGCCGGGACCGCGGACGGCGGCTCGCGCTGGTGGCCGCGGCGGCGGTGCTCGCGGTGGGCGGTCCGCTCGCCGTCCTCGCCATGTCTCCCCCGGCGGACCGGGGCGCGCCGGTGACCCGGTGGAGCGCGTCGGACCGGTCGTCGGGGACGGCGGCGGTGGTGACGGCGGCGGAGAAGGCGTGGGGGGCGGACATCGGTCTGGAACTGGTCCGCTCCGGTGACTTCGGCTCCTGCGCCCTGATCGCGGTGGGCCGGGACGGGTCGCGGGAGACCGTGACGTCCTGGGCGGCGCACGCGGGCGGCTCCACGCCCCTGGTCACCCGGGGCGGTGCGGCGCTGCGGCCCGGCGAGATCGACCACTTCGAGGTCCGGGCCTCGGACGGCCGCCGGGTGATGACGATCGGCGGACGCTGACGACCGGCTGGCCGGCCGGTGAGCGCGCGGCACGCTCCGGAGCCCGGATCGGAGACCGCTCGGGAAGCCGCTCGGGAAGCCGCTCATTTGAGGAGCCGTGACAGTCTGCGGTCGGCGAGCGGCTTGCCTCCCGTCTGGCAGGTCGGGCAGTACTGGAGCGAGGAGTCGCTGAAGGAGACCTGGCGGATGGTGTCGCCGCAGACAGGACAGGATTCACCGGTACGGCCGTGCACCCGCAGCCCGCTCTTCTTCTCCGCCTTGAGCCGTCCCGCCGCCACCCCGCGCGAGCGTTCGACGGCCTCGCGCAGCGTGTCGCGCAGCGCCTCGTAGAGGGTGGTGATCTCGTCCTCGGAGAGGTTCTTCACCGGCTTGAACGGCGACATCCTCGCCGCGTGCAGAATCTCGTCGCTGTAGGCGTTGCCGATGCCCGCGATCAGGCGCTGGTCACGCAGCGCGCCCTTGATCTGCCGGTGTTCACCCGCGAGAAGCCGGGCGAACGCGGCGCGGTCGAAGGAGTCGTCGAGCGGATCGGGGCCGAGCCGCGCGATCCCGGGGACGTCCGCGGGATCGCGTACGAGATGCACGGCGAGGCGCTTGGTGGTGCCCGCCTCGGTCAGATCGAACCCGTCTCCCTCGCTGAGGACGGTGCGCAGCGCGAGCGGCCCCTTGCCCGGCCGAGGGGGCGTCGCCGGGAACGAGTCCTTCCAACGGAGCCAACCCGCGCGGGCGAGATGGAGGGCGAGATGCAGTTCGCCGTCCCCGGCGTCACGCGCGACGATGTCGAGATACTTGCCGTGGCGGGCGATGGCGGTGACCGTGGCGCCCTCCAGTGCGGAGAGAGGCGGATCGTATGTTTTGAGCACATTGATGGTCAGTGGCAGAACACGGACGATCTCCTTGCCCACCAGCTGGCCGTCGAGGAACTCTCGCAGCGCTTCGACTTCGGGTACTTCCGGCATGGATCCAGGGTGCCGCAGTGGCCGTGCGAACGCCCGGCGGACCGATCGGGCGATCCACGAGCGCCGCGGCGACGAATCCGTTCGCCGGATCGTTCATGGAAGAGCCCCGCCAAAGGTGCCCCGGACAGCCCCCGGGCTCCCGCCGTCGGAAGGAAGGCCCATGGCCATACGCGATCGCCGAGGCGCGGTCCAGCCCGCGCTCGTTCTCGACAGAACCGCCGCGCGGCCCCGCGCCGTCGTCCTGCTGCTGCACGGCGGGCGCGAGGAGGGCGTGGAGCCGCCCGCCCGGCTGAGTCTGCCGGGCGCCCGGATGTGGCCGTTCACCCGTGCGGTGCTACGGGCCACCGACGGATACGACGTGGTGGTGGGCCGGGTGCGCTATCGCTGCCGGGGCTGGAACGGCAGCCGGGCCGACGCGGCGCGTGACACCCGCCGGGCGCTCGATGAGCTGGAGCCCCTGGTCGGCCCCGTACCCGTCGTTCTCGTGGGGCACTCGATGGGCGGCCGTGCCGCTCTGGCCGCCGCCGGACATGACCTGGTCAGCGGGGTGGTGGGGCTCGCGCCCTGGTGCCCGCCCGGCGAGCCGGTGGAGCAGCTGACGAGCTGCCGGACCGTGCTGCTGCACGGCGACCGTGACCGGGTGACGGATCCCCGCGGCAGCGTCGAGCTGGCCGCCCGCGCCCGTGCGGCGGGCGCCGAGGCCTGTGCCGTACTGCTGCCCGGCGGTGACCACGCGATGCTGCGCCGCGCGCGCACCTGGCACACGCTGGCCACCCACTCGGTCACCGCCCTGCTGGGCATGGAGCCCTTCCCCGGCCCGGTGCGCCATGTCTTCCCGGAGCCGGCCGAGGACGGCACGGATCCGGTTCAGAGCGCGTAGACGCGCCGCGCGGTGCCCCGGAAGACCGCGTCGCGCTCGTCCTCGCTCAGTCCGTCGGTCACGGTGCGGGCCGCGTCGAGGACATCCCCGTACGTGGCGGCCAGCAGGCACACCGGCCAGTCGGAGCCAAACATCAGCCGTTCGGGTCCGAAGGCGTCGAGGACGGTATCGGCGTACGGGCGCAGCCCCTGGGCCGTCCAGGAGTCCCAGGCGGCCTCGGTGACCATCCCGGAGAGCTTGCAGACGGTGTTCGGCCGCGCGGCCAGCTCCCTGACCAGACCCGCCCAGGGCTCTGTCGCGCCCCCGGCGATCGGTGGCTTGCCGAGATGGTCGAGGACGAAGGTGAGGCCGGGCACCAGTTCGGCGGCCTTCACGGCGGCGGGCAGCTGATGCTCAAGGATCACCAGGTCGTACACGAGTCCGGCGGCGGCGACGGCGGCCAGACCGCGGCGTACGTCCGGGCGCAGCAGCCATTCCGGGTCCGGCTCCCCCTGCACCTGATGGCGTATCCCGACCAGCCGGTCGCCGCCGGGCAGCTCGCGCAGCGCGGCGAGGGTGTCCGCGACCCCGGGCGCGGTGAGATCGGTCCAGCCGACGACGCCCGCGACAAGGTCGCTGCCGCCGGCGGCGGCGAGGAATTCGGGTGTCTCCTCGGGGATCCCGATGGTCTGGACGAGCACGGTCGCGGACACCCCGGCGGCCCGGGTCTCGGCGGCCAGATCCGTGAGGGTGAAGTTCCGGCGGATGGGGGCCATGGCGGGTCCGGTGATCCAGTCCTGGTCACGTACGGACAGATCCCAGATGTGGTGGTGGGCGTCGATCACGCCCGGCGGTGTCATGACAGCTCCCAGACGACGGGCAGTCCCGCGTCGGCTCCGGCCTCGGAGTAGTCGTGCACGACATCGAGCAGGCCGGCCATCCGGGCCTGCCAGGCGACATTGACCGGAAGCCGGTCGAGCTCGGCGAGCAGACGGGGATAGTCCTCGCACTCCAGCAGATGGAAGAGATCGGTACCGCTGCGCCAGATCGTCCAGGAGGTGGCGCCCGCGGCGCGGATCGCGGCGGTGAGTTCGGCGGGCACCTCGCGGTGCGCCGCCTCGTACTCCGCGACCCGGTCGGCACGGACCCTGGTGTGCAGGGCGACCCTCATGACAGCACTCCGTCCTCGCTCAGCGGACCCTCGCTCAGCGGTCGTTCGGTCAGCGGTCGTTCGGTCAGCAGTCCTTCCGCGCGCAGTTCGGCCCACAGGTCGTCGGGGACGGTACGGACGGCCAGTTCGGCCGCGTCGCGTACCTCCGCCGCCGAACGGGTACCGACCAGCACACTGGCGACAGCGGGATGACGCAGGGGGTAGTGCAGGGCCGCGGCGCGCAGCGGCACTCCGTACCGCCGGGTGACAGCGTCCATCCGCAGTGCCCGGTCGAGCAGTTCGGGCGGGGCCGCGCTGTAGTCGTACGTCGCGCCGGGGCGCGGGTCGGCGAGCAGCCCGGAGTTGAAGACCCCGCCGACGACCACGCTCCTGCCACGCGCGACGGCCTCGGGCAGCAACTCGGTGAGCGCCGACTGGTCGAGCAGGGTGAAGCGGCCGGCGCACAGCACGACATCGGCGTCGGTGTCACGGAGGAAGCGGGTGAGCATCGCCGTCTGGTTCATCCCGGCGCCGATCGCCCCGACGACCCCTTCGGCGCGCAGCCGCTCCAGCGCCGGATACGCCTGCCTGAAGGCTTCCTCCGCGTGGTCGTCGGGGTCGTGCAGATAGACGATGTCGATACGGTCCGTCCCGAGCCGCCGGAGACTGTCCTCGATGGAACGGCGTACCCCGTCCCCGCTGAAGTCCCAGACACGGCGGTGCGTGGCGGGTACGGCGAAGCCGTGGGCGAGATCGTCGCCGACGGGTCCGCCGCCGGATACGGGGGCGAGCAGCCGGCCCACCTTGGTGGAGAGGGTGTACGCGCCGCGCGGCCGGTCGCGCAGCGCCTCGCCGAGCCGTCGCTCGGAGAGCCCCAGGCCGTAGTGCGGCGCGGTGTCGAAGTAGCGGATGCCCGCGTCCCAGGCGGCGTCCACCGCCGCGGCGGCCTGCTCGGGCCCGACGGGGGTGTAGAGATTGCCGATCCCGGCCGCCCCGAAGGAGAGTCCGGTCACCCCGACCGTTCCGTGTCCGAGCGTGGTGTGCCGCATACCGCTGCCGCCTCCCGATGTCGCCGCCGCCGACCGCCCCCGGCCGAGGGTGGTCACCATGCCGATCACGATGAATATTCATCGGATGACTGGATGCGTCAACACCCATGAAGGAGCTATCTGCGAGGAGTTCGCACTCAGCTGTCCGATCTATCGGGTTTCCGGGGGCTCTTCATGGCCAGAGCCTGTCCGACGGAGCCGCCGGTGCGGACGCGGCCGCTCGGCCCGGTGACCCGGAGCAGTTCCCGCAGTTCGTCCGTCATCCCGCGCGCCAGCCGGTCGAGGTCCGGCACGGCCTTGCCGTCGGCGACCAGTCCCACGTGCACGCGCCCGCCGTAGGTGGACAGCGCCACCGCGAGGGACTGTCCCCGGGCGAGCGGCGCCATCGGATACAACTCGCGCAGCGGGCAGCCGCCGAGCGAGAGCGTCGAGCGCGGCAGCGGGACGCTCGTCACCAGGATGTCGAAGAGCATCCTGGCCGCGCTGCCGGCGAGGGGCGCCCCGAGCCGGTGGGCGAGCGGCGGCAGTTGGTCCGCGAGGACGGCGACCGCGCCCGCGCCGCGCGAGGGGCCGTCGGACTTGTTGCGGTCCATGCCCCGGCGTACGGCGGCGAGTCTGGCCCGGGGGTCGGCCTCGGCGACCGGCAGACCGAGAAGATAGGCGGAGAGCCTGTTGCCGGAGCCGGGCGGGCTGCCCGGTCTGCGCCGGGAGACCGGCACGAGCGCGCGCGGCGCGGCGACGGGCAGCGGCTCGCCCCGTTCGAGCATCCAGCGCCGCAGCGCTCCGGTCACGGTCGCGAGGAGGACATCGTTGGCGGTGCCGCCGGCGGCCCTGCGGATCCGCTGGACGTCCTCCAGATCGAGCAGGGCGGTGGCCAGCCGCCGTGTCCCGCTGGATCCGGCGGTGAGCGCGGGCATACCGCGCGGGTCGAGCCGGCTCGCCCGTACGACCGAGGCGCCGATACCGACCGCTCGGCCCAGCTCCTCGATCCGGCCCCTGGCCAGCCCGGCCACCTGCCAGGGCCCGGGCAGCCAGGACCGGGGCGGCACCGGGCGTGCCCGGCGGCCACCGGCCGCCCGCGCGTCGGCGATCTGGTCGAAGATGCCGGCGCCGATGGCGACGGCGCGGATGCCGTCGGCCAGCGCGTGGTGCAGCTTCACCAGGACGGCGAAGGGCCGGCCGCCGCTCACCGCTTCCCCGGTCCCGCCGCCACCGCCGTCCTCCGCTGTCAGGACGTACATCTCCCAGGGCGGGATGCCGCGTTCGAGTGGCCGCTCCATCAGCTCTCCGGCCAGCCGCGCCGCCTCCGTCGCGAACTCCCCTTCGGGCAGCGGCAGCCGGCGCACATGCCGGCGTACGTCGAACTCCTTGTGCACCGCCCACGCCGCGCCGCCGACCGGCAGCCAGACGTCCCGTACCCGCATCCTGAGCCGGGGGATCGCGGCGGCGCGCGCGGCGAGCAGTTCCGGCACGCCCGCTCCACCGGCCGTGCCGGGTGCCGCGGTGAAGATCGCGAGCGCGCCGAGGTGCATGGGATGGTCCGCGGATTCGAGATGCCAGAAGGCCAGATCGAGAGGTGCCAGCAGCTCGGTGGTCAAGGGAACCCCAGGTCCTAGAGGCGAGGTACGGCGACGGGCACAGCCAATCGCCTTTGTTCGGTTACGGTCAAGTACGATCAAGTCACCTACAGTTAACGACGAAAATCGCTCAACGTGACGGTCGGTCCGGCACGATGAACTCGCACCACACGCACTTGCCACAGCCACGCGACTCCACGCCCCACTCGTCCGCCAGCCCTTCCACGAGCTGGAGTCCGCGCCCCGAGAGCCCTGAATACCCGGCGTCCCTGCGGTGCGGCAGGGCGCTCGAACCGTCCTCGACCTCGACCCGCATCCGTCGCTCCGCCCCGGACAGCACCCGTACGGTCACGACGGCCCCGCCGTCGGTGTGCATCAGCGCGTTGGTGATCAGCTCGTCGGCGGCCAGTTCGATCTCGTCGGAGCGCCCCCTGGCCCCCCAGGCGGCCACCGCCGCGCGGATCATGTGCCGGGCGGTGCTCAGCCCCTCCGGATCGCCCTGCTCGACCCGCTGCTGGAGCCTGCCGCCGGAGCGCGGGGCGCGCGCGCCGCCGCGGCGCAGCAGCAGCACGGCGACATCGTCCTCGCCGCCCCGCGCGTCCACCACCTCACAGAGCCGGTCGGCCAGCAGCTGGAGATCGCGCGGACCGTCCCGTACCAGCGCGGCCAGCAGTTGCAGCCCGTCGTCCAGATCGGCGCCCGGCTGCTCCACCAGTCCGTCGGTGTAGAGCAACAGGGTCTGGCCGGGGTCCAGTTCGATCGTCTCCACCGGATAGTCGAGCCGTCCGAAGGCCGCGGAGAGCCCGAGCGGCATCCCGCCGGGCACCGGCAGTCTGCGGCAGCTGCCGTCGGTGTCCCTGATCAGCGGATCGACATGGCCGGCCCGGACCAGCTGGACCACTCCGGTGGCGAGGTCGGCCTCCGCGTAGGTGCAGGTCGCGAAGCGGTCCGTGTCCAGTTCATGGAGGAAGACCGAGGCCCGCGCCATCACGGTGGCCGGTGCGTGTCCCTCGGCCGCGTACGCGCGCAGCACGATGCGCAGTTGTCCCATCACGGCGGCCGCGTGGGTGTCATGGCCCTGTACGTCGCCGATGACCGCCCCGACCCGGCCGCCGGGCAGCGGGATCACGTCGTACCAGTCGCCGCCGATGTCCCGGCCGAGCCGGGCCGAGCGGTAGCGGACCGCGATCTCGGCGCCCGGCACGGCGGGGATCCGGCGGGGGAGCATCGCCTGCTGGAGCCCTTCGGCCAGATCGTGATCCTGTTCGAAGAGGACGGCGCGCTGGAGGCTCTGGGCGATGCTGCTGCCGAGCGCGACCAGCAGATTGCGGTCCTCGGCGGTGAAGGCGCTCTTCTCCCGGTAGAGCAGTCCGAGAGCGCCGATGGGCCGCGCCTGGGCGATCAGCGGCAGATAGGCGGCGGCGTTGATGCCCAGCCCGCTGATGTGCGGCCACAGCACGGGGTAGCGCTCGGCGAACTCCTCGGCGGACTCGATGAAGCGCGGGACGAGCGTCCGTACCACCTCGCTCATCGGGTACTGCTCGTCGGTGCGCGTGACCCGCGTCCCCGGCACGTAGGAGCCCTCGGGGCCCTCGGCGACCAGATGGATGCGCCCCGCCTCCATCAGCCCCATGATCAGACTGCTGGCCCCGAGGTGTGCCAGGCCGTGGGAGTCCTTCAGTACGTCGATGACGTCCTGGACGGTCCTGGCGTGGGCGAGCGCGGCGGCCGTGCCCTCGACGACACTGGTCCGCACCCGGCGCACCGCGCTCAGTTCGAGGCGCGCGGCCGAGTCCGCGAGTTCCTGGGTGGCGTCGCGGACGATGCCGATGACGCGGTAGGGCCGGCCCGCCGGATCACGGCGGATGGCGCCCTGGGTGTGGGTCCAGCGCGGGTTTCCGTCCCGCCGCCGGATCCGGAGGTACGCGCCGTAGGTGAGGTGGCCGTCCCGCAGTGCCCGGTCCACCACCTCCTTCAGCCGGTCGCTCTCGCTCGGCGACACCCGCGCCTCCAGGCTGCTCAGCCGGCCGTCGTACTCGTCGGGGCGCAGGTCGAAGACCGCGAGTGCGGGGCCGTCGAGATGCAGGAGTCCGCTGTCGATATGCCAGTCGAAGGTGCCCATCCGATTGAGGGACAGACTGATGCGCGGATGGGCGGGCCAGTCGTCGGGGAGCGACAGGGGACCCGCTTCCCGTTCAACCATGGAGACACTCTGTCATCATTTGTCGGATTCTTCGAGCGGTCCTGTCAGCCTCGGACCCTTCGGTCAGCCCGTGAACGTATCGGGACCGAACAGCTCGTCACCGGACCCCGGGCCGTCCGGCGCCGGGGCGGACAACTCGTCACCGGGGACCTGCGCGGGGTCGTCCGGGCCCGTCAGGATGTCCTCGTCGGACAGCACGAGGTCTCCGCCCCCGCCCGGCTCCGGCTCCACCGGCCCGTCGGGCGGGAGCACCCCGTCGTCCGGCACCAGCGGCGCGTCCCGCGGCTGGTCCGGCACGCCCCGGCCCCGGTCCGGGGTGGACCTGCCCCGCGGGGAATCCCCGGCCGCCGACCCCACGCCCGCGGGGACCTCGGGCATACCGGACCCCGGCGGCCTCACCGCGTCCGGGTCCGTGATGTCGGCCTCCGGCCCGTACCCCGGCGGCACCTGGGGCGGCTTGTCCCGCCGGCCCTCGGTGCCGATCTGCCGTTCGATCCAGCTGTTGGCGGCCAGGTCGACGATGATCAGGCTGGTGACGACCTCGGGGGTGCGGTTGATGACGACGACCCGCTCGGGCAGATACCCCCTCCACTTCTCGCCCCGGTACCGCACGGAACCTTTGGCCGCGACCGGCGGGCGCAGCGGGCTGCCGTCGACGCAGCGCACCCTGGGCACGCCCCGGTTGTCCACCATGACGGCGGTGCCCGCTTGCAGGACGGACTGGAACGCGGTGGCGGACCCCTCGCGGTAGCCGTGGTTCGTCACCCTGATGTCGGGCCGCAGCACCACGGGGGTCAGTCCGCGCAGGAAGTCCGGGACGGACGCCTGGGTGACCCCCGCTCCCTCGGCGAAGGCGCGGGCCTTCGTCCGGTCCTCAGTGAGGAGACGGGTCTGCCGCTCCACCTCGCAACTGGCGGCGGAGCTGCCGCCGTAGAGTCCCGGCGTGGAGCCCGGCAGAGCGCGCGGCGCCCGTGCGGTGCCGCTCGCGCCGCCCCGGGCGTCCGGCGACGGGGGCCGGCCCGCCGGACCGATCAGGGAATCGGGGCTCACGGTGGACCGGGTGAACGGATCGGGACCCGGGGCGGCGGCGGGCTGGAGCAGCAGTTCCTCGGCGCTCGCCACTTCCTTGCCACCCTCGTCCCCGCCACAGCCGGCCGTGATCAGAATCCCCGCGGACAGCGCGGCGAGCGTGACATACCGACGACGGTGGGGTGAGCGCACCAGAATCTCCCGACTCTTCCTCCATGGATGTCCCCTTATGTCTGCCGGATCTCTCTCCACCCCGCAAGCGGGAAGAGAGACGACAGCCTCGGGACTTGAACACGTTCAGGCAGCGGCGTGCGCTCGTCGCGACATATGAACATGTGGGAGTCCGGGCGGTGGCGTGGGACGTCCGTGCTGGTCAGCCGGATGGCGATGCCTGGCACGCCGGCGATCGTCCGCATGGCGCGGTGACCAACGGAGCCGCCGCGGACCGCCGCCGCGACCGGTCCGCCGGCACTACGCCGCCGGTGGCCGGGGGCGTGACGTCACGCTCGTTCAGGGGCGTCATGCGTCGTCCCGCACCCCGGTCGGCGCGGGGTACGGGACGTACGGCGATCCGTCGGTCGATCCGGGGTGTCAGTCGATCCCGGGGAGGATGTGCGGTTCCGCGAGGTCGTCCTCGTAGCCGGCCAGTCTGATCGGAGCCGACCTGGCCCATACTTCGAGATTTCCGAGCTTCTTCTCGGGCCGGCGGTTCCGTTCCACGTACTCCGCCGGACGCTGCTCATGCTTCGTGAGGTCTGGTGTCACCGCGCACTCCTCTGTGTCGCGCAACTCTGGGACCAGGACACGTTTCCGTCGCGGTGGCGCCGTTGTCGGACGGGACCGCGGCCTTGGTAGTGGGCCTGTCCCAGCAGAGCCGTGGGGATGGTGTATCCCCTGCTTGGCCGTCCGTTCGCACCAGCGTAACCATATGAGCGTCAACCCGCTCGATAGGGCTCGCATTCGAGTGAATTTCCGGCCACTCGGCCCATGACCACGGGGCCGGTGGCCACCTGACGGTCGATGAGCCCGTCGGCCGCCCGTGAGCGGTTACCAGTTGGCGGGCGCGTAGTCCTTGAGGAAGCAGCCGTACAGATCCTCGCCACTCTCGCCCCGCACGATCGGGTCGTACACCCGGGCAGCGCCGTCGATCAGGTCCAGCGGGGCGTGGAAGCCCTCGTCGGCCAGGCGCATCTTGTCCGGATGCGGGCGCTCGTCGGTGATCCATCCCGTGTCGACGGCGGTCATCAGGATGCCGTCGGTCTCGAACATCTCCTGCGCGCTGGTACGGGTCAGCATGTTCAGCGCCGCCTTGGCCATGTTGGTGTGCGGATGACCCGCGCCCTTGTAACCGCGGCTGAAGACTCCCTCCATCGCGGAGACGTTCACCACATAGGCACGGGCCGCCTCGGCCGCGGCCATCGCCGGACGCAGCCTGCTGATCAGGATGAAGGGCGCGGTGGAATTGCACAACTGGACTTCGAGCAGCTCGACCGCGTCGACCTCGGAGACTGTCTGGACCCAGCTGTTGGTGTCGTGCAGGTCGGGCACCAGCCCCCCGGCGTCGATCGCCGTGCCCGCCTCGATCCTGGCGAGCGTGGCGGAGCCGCCGACCAACGCGAGCCCGGTGACATCGGAGGCTGTCAGCGCCTCGGCGCCGGCGGCGGGCAGTACGGCCTGGGCCCCGCTGCCGAACGCCCCGATGACCTGGGAGGCGGGGAGTTCACCCGCGGGCAGCGGCGCGGACTCGGCGGCCAGCAGCTCGCTGTACGCCTGCGGGGAGCGGCGTACCGTCTGCGCGGCGTTGTTGATCAGGATGTCCAGCGGGCCTTCGGCGGCGACGGAGTCGGCGAGGGCCACGACCTGCGCCGGGTCCCGCAGATCGATACCGACGATCTTGAGGCGGTGGATCCACTCGTCGCTGTCGGGCATCGCCTTGAAGCGGCGGACGGCGTCACCGGGGAAGCGGGTGGTGATGGTGGTGTGGGCGCCGTCACGCAGCAGCCGCAGCGCGATGTACATCCCGATCTTCGCCCGGCCGCCGGTGAGCAGTGCGCGCCGTCCGGTCAGATCCGTACGGGCGTCACGGCGGGCGCGGTTCTCAGCGGCGCACGCCTGGCAGAGCTGGTGGTAGAAGGCGTCGACCTCGGTGTAGCGGGTCTTGCAGATGTAGCAGGAGCGGGGGCGCTGGAGTACGCCCGCGATCTCGCCGCTGACCGAGGAGGAGGGCAGCAGGCCCTGGGTCTCGTCGTCGATGCGCTCGGCGGAGCCGGTGGCGGTGGCTTCGGTGACGGCCTTGTCGTGGGCGGTCTTGGCGGCCCTGCGCTCCTGGCGGCGGCGCTGCTTGACGGTCCGGTAGATCCCGGCGGTGGCCCGCCGGACCGCGATCGCGTCGGGGTGGTCGACGTCCAGCTTGTCGAGTTCGTCGAGCACGGCCAGGCAGACGGCCATGCGCTCGGGGTCGATACCGGGACCGTACTCCTGGCTTTCGGCGTACACCGGGCTCTCGGCGTACGGCCGGCTGTCGCCGTGCGCCGGGCTGTCCTCTGTCACCGTCATCGCTGTTCGCCGTTCCTCGATCACTCGTACACCGGGGTCACTCGTACGCCGGAGTCCCAGATGGGGCTTTTCGTGGCCATTGCGGCCATCCCCGCAGGTCAGGAGCATACCGACGCGCCGGGGGCCAACAAAATCCCACTATCTTAGCCGGTCCCGACGCTCCGGGACTCACCGGCCGGGACCCGGACCCCGAGGAACCTTGTCGTCCGGCGCAGCCGGAAGCCGAGCGTCTCGTACAGCCGGATGGCGTTCGTGTTGGACGCCGCCGCGTGCAGGAACGGCTGCTCACCGCGGGCGCGGATGGAGTGGGCGACGGCGAGGACGAGGCGGGCCGCCAGGCCCTGGCCCCGGAACGCGGGGTCGGTGCAGACGGCGCTGATCTCCGTCCAGCCCGGCGGGTGCAGCCGCTCCCCCGCCATCGCGACCAGCGCACCTTCGCGGCGGATGCCGAGATAGCCGCCCATCTCGATGGTGCGCGCCAGGAACGGGCCGGGTTGGGTGCGCGCGACCAGGTCGAGGATGTCCGGCACATCGGCGGGAGAGAGGAGTACGGCCTCCTCGTCAGGAGCGGTGGTGACGTCGGTGCCGACGAGCTGCACTCCGTCGGCGCTGAAGGTGATCTCCCAGTGGTCGGGCGGCGGAACCCGGTAGCCCGCGAGCGCCAGGGATCCGCCGGGGCCCGCGAGCGCGGCGGCGTCGGCCCAGTCCGCGGCGTCGGGGGCGTCGGGCACCGCCAGCCACGGCGAGACATCGGGGGGATAGCGCAGCAGCCGGCCGCGACGCTCGGCGAAGTGCGCGTGCGGTCCGGTGAGCGAGGCCAGCGTGGGATGGTCCAGCGGGTGGCCCGGCACGGCCGGGGACGGTTCCTGTGTACGGGGCGAGGGCGGGCGGGACGCGGACGGGCGCGATATGGACCCGGGCATGCCGCTCACGCGCCGGCCTCGATCACGATCTTGCCCTGGACGTGGCCCGCCTCGACCGCGCGCAGCGCCTCGTCCGCGCGCTCCAGCGGGAAGGTCCGGGTCACGAACGGCCGCAGGGCGCCGCTGACCACCAGCTTCGCGACCTCATCGAGGACCGCGGCGGTCCGCTGCCGCACGACCACCGCGCCGCCCAGCTGGGGAACCGTCGCCTTGTCCGCCACGCTGAACAGTTTCGTACGGTCGACAAGCAGCTCGGCCGCGGCCCGCAGGGCGTCGCCGCCTACGAGGTCCAGGACGGCGTCGACACCGTCGGGCGCCACGGCCCGTACGCGCGCGGCGAGGCCGGGCCCCGGCGGTACGTGGACCGCGCCCAGGGACTCGACGAACTCCTTCTTGCCCGCGCTCGCGGTGCCGATGACCCGCACGCCGGACTCACGCGCGAGCTGCACGGCGGCCACGCCCACTCCCCCGCCGGCGCCGGTGATCAGCAGGGTGGCGCCGGGCGGCAGACCGGCCTGGCGCACGGCGTCGTACGCGGTCGCCGCCGCGACCGGCAGTACGGCCGCGTCCGTGAACGACAGCGCGTCCGGCTTGTGCGCGGTGATCCCGACCGGCAGCAGGGTGTACTCCGCGTATCCGCCGGTGAGGGTGGAGCCGAAGACGGCGTCACCGACGGCGAAGCCCTCCACCCCCGGGCCGATCTCCTCGACCACACCGGCCACCTCACTGCCCAGCGTCTCGGGCAGCGAGGCGGGCGCGGAGCCGGGCCGGCGGTAACCGCCGCGCAGCTTCCAGTCCACGGGGTTCACGCCCGCCGCGCGTACGGCCACCAGCAGCTGGCCGGGGCCGGGCCTCGGCGTCGGCCGGTCGACGAAGGTCTCCACCTCCGGACCGCCGTGCTGGGTGAAGACATATGCCTTGGACGTGGCCTTGGGCATCGGGGCTCCTCGCTCTGGCCGGTGGCTTCCGTCGCCGCCCCCGCCAACGTCGGATTCAGCGACAGCAGATTCAAGGTGGATCACCGGTCAGCCTATTCCCGAGGTCACACAGTGTTCATGCGGCCCCGCGCGGGTGAGTCCGGCGCACGAGTCCCGGCGCGCATGAGTCCCGGCCCGCCCCGGATACGGGCGGGCCGGGGGTCGGGGGCGGATCAGGGGGTGGCGCACTCCATCGACGCCGGGTCGGAGGCGTCACGGATCAGCGCGTCGTGCGCCGCCTTGAGCCGTTTGACATCGGGCTTCATCACCTTGCGGTCGTAGGTGAGCAGTCCGTTCAGCTCGCCCTCCACATCGCTGATCTGGGTGTAGACCGCGCCATTGCTCCCCTGACAGGCCAGCTTGCGGACATTGCCGAGCTGGGCCAGGTACTCGTCGGTGTACGCGGCCTGGTCGACGCCCACATAGGTGTGCTGCACCGGCCAGGCGTGGCCGGGCACCGCGAGCCCCAGTCCGCCGTACTCCCCGCTGACCAGCGCCCGTTTCCCGTCGGGCGCCGGCAGTTGCGGGGTCGGATAGCCATGGGCGTCGGCGATGTCGCCGTTGCCGCCGTCGACCGCGCCGCAGCAGTTGACCCCGCTCATGTTGTTGACCAGCCGGGTCGGGTCCCACGCCTTGGCCTGGTCGGCGATCCGCGCCTGGTCGTACTGGCCCCAGCCCTCGTTGAAGGTGACCCACATGACCACCGAGGGGCTGCTGCTGTGCTGGTCGATCATCTTCTTCATCTCGTGCTCGTACTGGGCGCGGGACGCGGCGTTCGGCGTGATCGTGTTCATCGCCGGCATGTCCTGCCAGACCAGCAGCCCGAGCCGGTCCGCCCAGTAGAACCACCGGTCCGGCTCGACCTTGATGTGTTTGCGCACGGAGTTGAAGCCGAGCTTCTTGTGCGTCTTGAGGTCGTACGCGAGTGCTTCGTCGGTCGGCGCGGTGTGCAGCCCGTCGGGCCAGAAGCCCTGGTCCAGTGTGGCCATCAGGAACGTCGGCTTGCCGTTGAGCACCGTACGCGGCACGCCGTCGACCTTCTCGACCGTGAGGGAGCGCATCCCGAAGTAGCTGCCGACCCTGTCCTTACCCGCCGTCACCTCCAGCCGGTAGAGATGGGGATCGTCCGGCGACCACAGGCGCGGATCGCGGACCGGCACGTTCAGCGTGCTTCCGGAGCGGCCGGTGACCGTGCCGACCTTGCGTTCGCCGTCGTACGCGGTGGCCGTGACCGGCACGCCGTCCCGTATCCCGCGTACCTCGACGGCCAGTCGCTCGCCCGCCACATCGGGGGTGAGCTTCAGCGAACCGACGTGGTCGGCGGCGACCGGTTCCATCCAGACGGTCCCCCAGATTCCGGAGGAGGGGGTGTACCAGATGCCGCTCGGGTCCAGGCGCTGCTTGCCGACGGGCGGGTTCTCGCCGTCCGCTGCGTCGGTCGGGTCGTAGACGCCGACGATCAGCTCCTGGGTGCGGCCGGGCTTGAGCGCGTCGGTCACATCGGCGCTGAACCGGTCGTAGCCGCCCTTGTGCTCGGTCACTTTGGTGCCGTTGACGTAGACCTCGGCCTGCCAGTCGACGGCGTCGAAGTTGAGGTTCAGTCGCTTGTCCTGGCCTATCCGCCAGTTCGGCGGCACGGTGAAGGTACGGCGGTACCACATCCGGTCCTCGTGCCGTTCGATCCCGGAGAGCCGCGACTCCACGGGGTACGGGACGAGGATCCGCTCGCTCAGTGTGGTGCCGACCGGCGGGCGCTCGCCCTTCTCGGCGGCGGCGAACTGCCACTGTCCGTTGAGGTTCAGCCAGGCGTCGCGGGTCAGCTGCGGCCGGGGGTACTCGGGGTGCGCGTTCTTGGGGCTCACCTCCTTGGCCCAGGGGGTGGAGAGCTGGTACTCCGAGGTGTTGGGCCCGCTGCTCCAGAAGGCCGCGACCCGCTTGCCCTGTTGGGCGGCGAGGCCGCCCGCGCCGTCGTAGCGCAGATCGGCGGAGCCGCCCTTGCCGACGACCGGTTCCTTGAGGGTGACCAGCAGCCGTCTGGCGTCCTCGGGGTCGCTCTTCACGCTTCCCAGCGGCCAGGCCGCGCCGCCGATGATCGCGCTGAGATGGGAGACGAGACCGGCGGGCGGGGCGGCGAGCTTCTGGACGAAGTCGAGCCGCAGGGTGCGGCCGTCCGGCAGTACGGTGGCGGCGGTGGCGCCGTCGTACGCGAAGCCGTCGGGCAGCCGGAACGCGGACTGGGGCACCGGTCGCTTGCCGCCGCCGGGCTCGGTCCACCTCAGGTGGAGGTTGGAACCTCCGTAGTGCTCGAAGTACTCCACCTTGATGTCGTAGGCCCGGTCCGCGGTGAGTTCGACGGGCGGGGAGGTCTGCTCCTTCTCCCAGTCGTCGACCCAGTGGTCGATGGTGAGCCGGCCGTCGATCCAGAGCCGGAATCCGTTGTCGCCGATCATCGAGAAGGTGTGCGCGCCGGTGGTGGCCGGAACGATTTTCCCGGTCCAGCGCACGGTGACATCGTCGGCCTGCCCGGTGGCGGCCGTCAGCCGGGGTTCCAGATTGGCGAAGTCGATGGTCGGGTCGAACGCGGTGGCCTTGAGTTCATGGAAGTCGAAGGCTCCGGGGGCGGACTGGGTGTAGTACTCGCCCTTGAGACCGTGGGCCTCGGCCGTGTCGTCGGCGGCCGACGCCGCCGGGACCGCGGCGAGTCCCCCGAAGCCCAGCACTGCGGCGAGCAAGAGAGCCAGTTTTCTTCGGATGCGCACATGTCCTCCACTGAGGTAGCGGCTCGTCGTGGGGCTCTGTACAACGTTAGAAGGAACGGCAGTTGGCATGACAGCATGCCGTTCCGCCCGCTGTCCAGGGTCAGGACAGAGCACGGCCGGTTCCGTAAGGGTGTATAGGCGGGGACCGCCCCTCCCCGACCTCGCCAAAGGGAGATGGGCGCGCCGCGCCCCTTCCTCGCACACCGTCGCGATGGACGACGCACGACGGGCTTGCTCGGGGCAGGACCGACAGCCGTGACATGCGCCGGCCCCGCCCCTTCCGTGCTCCGCGCGGGGGAACGGGGGAGCACGGAGTCCGTGTGCGGCTACTCCCGGACCAACCGCATGACCACGGCCGCGACGAGAGCGACGAGAGCGGCTATCAGCAGCCATACACCCACACAGCATCTGGCGATCGTCGTATACGCGTCCATGGCCCGCCTCACGGCGCCTCCGGCCGAGGATCGTCGGGGTGGACGGAGACGTAGAGGGCGACCAGCTGATGCGGGAGAGATCCGCCGGCGCTGACGAAGTACCCGTTCAAGTTTGCCCAGTCCCGAACCCGGTGGCTCCAGTCAGCCCGCTGCTGACGCACAGACTTGGGTCCCGCATCGTCACATGTCCGCTCGATCAGAGCCTCCATGTCGCCCATGGCCGCCCCACACCCCTCCGCGGGGGCAGTGCGCCACACGGTCCTCTGCGTGGCTACGAAGGTCCGGTGGGTCGGGTGCCGCCCCGTATGTGTGATCGCCCAGACCTCAGGCCCGACCCGCGAGCCGACTGCCGGGTCCGCCGACTCCTCACACGTCTCACACTGCGCGTCGTAGACGATCCGATGCTTCGCGCCGCGATCTGGGTCGGACGCCAGCAGCCACCGGACGGACCGGAGGAGAACCCTAGTCATTACGCGTCCCTCCGTCCTTCCGGTGGAGGGGGCAACCGCACTTGGGGAACCGTGATGTCTCATCAGGCTTCCCCGCCGGTTTCACCGTGTGGAGAGGCTTGACGGTGGTTCGCTCCCCGGTGGTGGCGTTGGCCTGGTAGACACGCATCCACATCACGAGTCCGCCCGCTCTCTGGCCCGTCGCCAGGACCGCCGGAGCCTCGCGGCCTCGTCGCAGTCCACACCGAGGGCCCGACAAGGGACGCAACTCTGCGCATGGGTGAGGAAAGCGGTGTACGAGCGCTGGACGCCACCCTCTATAAGTCGCGCGTGCGTCAGCACGGGTCCCGTCAACTCAAGTTTCGCGTCCGCCCTTTGGGGGTTAATGTTCTCCATGTCGTCGCTCCTCGCAGCGTCGGCCAAGTCCCGGGTCGTTCACGCGACGCCGGGACGCCTTTACTCAAGCTACGAAGGCGGGATGCCTTGTGTCTGTGGCACTTTGACTATCTGTCAGGGAAAAGTGACACACGGCGCGCAGCTAGACCTCCAAGTGGATGTCAGCAGCCATCTGGCGCATTTCGGGGGTGAGCGTCCGTCGCCCCTCCACGATGCGCCCCAGTACCGTACGGGCGTACGACTGGTTGGGCAGCCATTCGGGTGATGACGCTTGGATGGCCACTAGTTTGCTGAACGCCTCCGGATACTGGCCGGTCTTCGCGAAGGCGTCGGAGACGTCGAGGAAGTGCCTGTTCCTGTTGTTGCTCGTCGGTCGAAGGCCCGTCGCAGGGATCGTGTCAGCGAGCCGCAGTACCACATCGGGCCGGTCCACTACGGACGCGTTTTCCGCCCTTTTCAGGATGACAGTCGTGGGGCCGAACGTTCGCAGGAAGTCACTTTCGGGTGCGTACTCACGTCCGAGGGCCACAGCCGCCGATTTGGCAAACCTCAGCGCGTCCGCAGCCTGCCCTTTCTGTGAATTGCGGACGGCTGCTGCGGACACACGGAGCAGCATCCACCCCCACGTGCTCAGTTCGTCCGGGGTGGCGCGGCTGATTCGCGGTTCGGTCTCATCAGCCCATCGGACTGCAAGGTCGAGTGCTTCGTCCAAGCGGCCCTGGCGAAGGAGAAGCCAGCACTGTGTATTGACGGTAGATGCCGCCTCCAAGCGGTCTGACGCGTCGTCGAGGGCGCGTTGGAGGGCCACCTCTGCCGCTCCGAACTGGCGCGTCTGCACCATGAGCCAGCCGGCCAGTTGCAGAAGTCGCACCCGAACGGCGCGGCCCTCCGGTCCGAGGGCTTCCGCGTCGCGGAGCAAGGGGGGCAACACAGCGGCGAGTTCCGCGAACCTGTCCTTCTCAAAGAACGGAGTACTGGCGGATAGCGCGCTTCGCACCCCCTCGACGGTCGGCATTTCGTCGTTCAACTCGGGCTCGACCGGGGGGTGCTCAAGCGCGCGTCGTACATCCGCCCACCGCTCCTCGGTGCCTTCTACGGGCCCTTCCTCATTTGAGCCACCGGCTAGGCGCATGGTGGGAACCCGAAGCGACGAAGCAAGCTTGCGCAGCGTCTCAAGTCGGGCGCTCTCGCGCTCCCCTTGCTCAAGCTTCCTGATGGTCGACAGCGAAACGCCCGACGCTCGCGACAGCTCAGCCTGACTCAGTCCACGTCGCTTCCGAATGTCCTTGAGGCTCTTGCCTGTCTCGCTCATACCACGAGGGTACGGCCATCGCCCCTCCCCCAACACAAAGAAGCCCCCGGATCTCACGGATGAGATACAGGGACTCCCTTGCGCCACTGATCCGTCTGATCACCAACGTTCCGACGCTTCATATGCGCAACATGTCAATGCCGTACTTGTGCCGCACCTATCCGGACGTGAGAAGCTCCTCGTACACCGCGTACGTACGGCGGGCCACCTGGTCCCAGCCGAACTCCCGCACCGCGCGCCGCCGGCCCGCCGTCCCCATCCGGGCCGCCGACTCCGGATCGTCGAGCACGCGGTTGAGCGCTTCGGTGAGACCGGACTCGAAGGCCTCCGGGTGGCGTTCGTCGTACGGCACGAGCAGGCCCGTACCCCCGTCGTCCACGACCTCGGGGATGCCGCCCACCGCCGAGGCGACCACGGCCGTGCCACACGCCATCGCCTCCAGATTGACGATGCCGAGCGGCTCGTACACCGAGGGGCAGGCGAACACCGCCGCGTGGGTGAGGAGTTGGATCACCTCGGGACGCGGCAGCATCTCCGGGATCCAGAACACCCCGTCGCGGGTCCGCCCCAGCTCCTCGACCAGCTCATGGAACTCGGCGCCGATCTCGGGAGTGTCCGGGGCGCCCGCGCACAGCACCAGCTGGGCGCCGGGATCGAGGGCGCGGGCGGCGCGCAGCAGATGCGGGACGCCCTTCTGGCGGGTGATACGGCCGACGAAGAGCACGAAGGGGCGGTCGGGGTCGATCCCGATCCGGTCCAGTACGGCGGTCCCCGGGTCAGGACGGTAGAGCCGGGTGTCGATGCCGTTGTGGATGACCCGCACCCTGTCCGGGTCGAGCGAGGGATAGCCGGCGAGGATGTCCTCACGCATGCCCCGGGAGACGGCGATGACGGCGTCCGCGCCCTCGACGGCCGTGCGCTCGGCCCAGCTGGAGAGGGCGTAACCACCGCCGAGCTGCTCGGCCTTCCACGGACGCAGCGGCTCCAGGGAGTGTGCTGTCATCACATGCGGGATGCCGTACAGCAGCTTGGCGACATGGCCGGCGAGATTGGCGTACCAGGTGTGGGAGTGGACCAAGTCGCGGCCCTCCAGCGCGGCGGCCATCGCCAGATCCACCGAGAAGGTGCGCAGGGCGTCATTCGCTCCGTCGAGTCCGGCGGCAGCCCGGTGGCGTACCACCCCGGCCGCCGGCGCCGCGTCGTCGCCGCCCCAGCAGTGCACTTCCAGCTCGGTCAGGGAGCGCAACTCCCGTGCCAGGAACTCCACATGGACGCCGGCACCGCCGGGGACATCCGGCGGATACTCGCGGGTGAGCAGCCCGAGTCTCACGCCATCCCCCCGTTCTCGCCCGGCGATCGCAGCCCTGTCATGGTCACCCGGAAACCGTTCGCGCGGAAGACCGCCGGGGCGGCCGGTCGAAGACGCAGTCCCCGCACAGTCCGCCCGACGGGCACCGGTAGTAGAGACAGCAGCTGCGCCGGCGGAACGATCCGGCCACGGCGCCGCCCGTGCCGCGCAGGTCCGGATGGGCGAAGAGGTCGGCCGCCAGCTCCCCGGCCCGTTCCGCCACCTCCGGCCGCCTGGTTCCCTCTCCCCACACGGTCAGTTCCCGTACGGCTCCGGCCAGCGCGGAACCCGCGTTTCCCCACAACAGCCGGGGCGAGATCCGGCCATCGCGCCGCAGGGCCTCGGCGAGCGGGACGAGATGGCCGTACTGCACCGTCTCGCGCACGGCCTCGGCGGTGCCGGGCAGCGCGCGCGGGCCGGTCAGCACGAGATCGTCCGGGGAGGTCGTCCCCGGATCCCAGTGGAGCCGGTCCGGGTCCAGATCGGGGACCACATCCGCGAGGACGGCGCTGCCGAGCGCGATCGACCAGAGCCGGGCCGCGAGGCCGAGCTGTGCCACGGAGGCGCCGATCCTGCGCTCGGGTGCGCGCAGCCGGGCCGCGACCCTGTCGACGCGGGCCGTCAGCGGGGCGAGGTCGCCCGCGTACACCCGGGCCAGCGGGACATGCCGGGCGGCGGGTGGTCCCGCGCGCAGGGCGAAGAACCCGCCCACGTCGGCGATCCGCGCCAGGACGGGCCCCAGGTCGACCGGCCCGCTCCGGTCCGTACCGTCCACCCGGTCCGTACCGCCCCCTCGGTCCATCCCGTCCACCCCATCCATAGGACTACCTCCGGCCTCACTGTGTACTACGACAGCAGTACGCCGAAATGACCTCTCCAGGACGACGCCGAAATCACGCCGACAAGAGATCGTGACTCCATGAGTGCACTCGCGCTGTCCGTGCTGCTGTCCCTGGTGTCGGCGGTCGCCTATGCCGCCGGGGCGATTCTCCAGGAACGCGTCGCGACGGACACCGCCGACCGGCCGTACGCACCCCTGCACCACGGGGTCTGGTGGGCCGCCGTGGCCCTGAACGGCCTGGGCGCGGTGCTGCATGTCGTCGCGCTGGCGTACGGGCCGCTCAGCCTGGTCCAGCCGCTCGGTGCGCTCACCATCGTCTTCGCGCTGCCGATGGCGGCGCTCTTCGTCGGCCGCAGGGCCGGGCACACCGCCTGGCGGGGCGCGATCATGGCGTCCGTGGGGCTGGCCGGACTGCTGGCGCTGACCGACGGCGCCGATTCCCGGTCGCCGGCCGGCGAGGAGCGGCTGACGCTGGCCGCGGGCACGGTCGGCGTCGTGGGGCTGCTCTTCCTGGTCGCGCGGGTGGTGGGGCGCCCGGTCGTACGGAGCATGCTGCTGGCGGGCGCGGCCGGTGCCGCGTTCGGGATCGCCTCGGTCTTCACCAAGACCGTCGCCGTGGACTGGACCTCGGAGGAGCCGACCGTACAGGCGCCGAGCCTGGTGGTGATCGCGGTCCTCGCGGCCTGCGGGCTGCTGCTGTCGCAGGCCGCCTACCGGGGCGCCGGGCTCGCCGCGCCGCTGGCCGCGGTGACCGTGGTCAACCCGGTGGTGGCCGCGGCCGTGGGACTCACCCTGTTCGAGGAGCAGTTCAGGTACGACGTGCTCGGTACGGTGCTGGCGCTGGGCTCGGGTGTGGTCGCGGCGGGCGGGCTGATCCTGCTCACCACCGAGCGTCTCGCCCCGCCCCCGTCAGATCCTGACGCCGAGCGCCCGCAGGTAGGCGAGGGGGTCGATGTCGGAGCCGTACCCCGGCCCCGTACGCATCTCGAAGTGGAGATGCGGTCCGGTGCTGTTGCCGGTGGATCCTGACCGCGCGATCCGCTGGCCGCTGCCGACCTGCTGGCCCTCGCGCACATTGAGCGCGGAGAGATGCGCGTACTGGCTGTACTTGCCGTCCGCGTGCCGGATGACGACCTGGTAGCCGTACGACCCCTCCCAGCCGGCCGAGACCACGTGCCCGGCTGCGACGGCCTTCACCGACGTGCCGGTGGGGACCGGGAAGTCCACCCCCGTGTGGTAGCCGCTGGCCCAGGAGCCGGACTGGCGGTACTGCGTGCCGGTGGAGGCGGAGACCGGGGCGCTGGCCGCGACCGTCCTGGGCTTCTCGGCGCGGACGGGCGCCTTGGCCTGCTCGCGCTCCTCGGTCTCCTTCGGCTTCTCCGCCTGCTTGGGCTTCTCGGCTTCCTTCGGCTTCTCCGCCTGCTTCGACGCGGCGGGCTTGGGCTGGGCTACGGGCTTCTCGGTCTGCTTCGGCTTCTCGGCCGGGGCGGGCTTCGCCTCGGGCTGAGCGGGGGCGTTGCCCTTCGGCGGCGCCAGGACGTGCAGGACGAGCTTCTGGCCCGGGAAGATCAGATCCGGGTCGCTGCCGATGAGCCGGCGGTTCTCCTCGTACAGCCGCTGCCAGCCGCCCTTGACCGACTCGTCGACGGCGATCTCGGAGAGCGAGTCGCCACGGGCGACGGTGTAGCCCTCGCGCTGCGTCGGCACGGAGGTGGGCGACGCCTTCTCGCGTGTGACCGGCGCGCTCTTCGCCCGGATCGGGCCGCTGGTCCCCTGGGTCGCCGTACGGGGCGCGTTCGCCGCGTCACGGGCCTGGTCCGGCGTGATGTCCGGCGCGTCGCCGCCCCGGGTCAGTCCGGCGCGGACCGAGCAGGCGGGCCAGGCCCCGGGGCCCTGCCCCTTGAGCACCTTCTCCGCGACGGCGATCTGCTGGTCCCTGGTCGCGAGGTCGGCGCGCGGGGCGTAACTCCCGCCGCCGTACGCCTCCCAGGTGGACTGGGTGAACTGGAGCCCGCCGAAGAGGCCGTTACCGGTGTTGATCTGCCAGTTGCTGGTCGACTCGCAGGCCGCGACCTTCTCCCAGACATCGACCGAGGCCGCGTGGGCCGTACCCGCGGCGATGAACGGCAGCGCCATCCCCGCGCCACCGGCCGTGACAGTCAGGGACGCGCGGTTGATACGGCTCGGCTGGTATCGGCGGTGCCGACCGGTTGCGACCATGGCTGGGCTCCCCCACTGGCTGTAGGACACGTCACAAGCGGCCAACCTAGGGGCTTGGCACAGACCATGACAAGACCTCAGCTACTCCCCGGCCACCGCTGAGTACTCAGCGTGCCACCCCGGACCCGACCGCGTCTCAAGGAGCCGCATATTGGCGGCCGTTGACATGGCGGCCGGGGTCCGGGGAATCTGTGCGAGGGGAGCTGGAGAGCGCTCTCCCACCGCACGAAGGGGGCAGGCATGGACGGGACGGGCATGACCGACGACGAGATCGGCCATCTGCTGGAGAAGCTGGATCTCGGACAGAAGGTGCGTCTGCTCACGGGCGCGAGCACCTGGCGTACGCACGCCGAACCGGCCATCGGGCTGCGGGCGATCACCTTCTCCGACGGGCCGGCGGGGGTACGGGGCGAAGCCTGGGACGAGCGGGACACCTCGCTCGTCCTGCCCTCCCCCACCGCGCTCGCCGCCGCCTGGGACGACGAACTGGTCGCCGAACTGGGCGGACTGCTCGCCGCGGAGGCCCGGCGCAAGGGCGTCGACGTCCTGCTCGCGCCCACCCTCAATCTGCACCGGTCACCGCTGGGCGGGCGGCACTTCGAGTGCTTCTCCGAGGACCCGCTGCTGACGGGGCGCACCGGCGCCGCGCTGATCGGCGGCGTCCAGTCCGGTGGAGTCGCGGCCACCGCCAAGCACTTCGTCGCCAACGACGCGGAGACCGACCGGCTCACCGTGGATGTGCGGGTGGACGAACAGACGCTGCGCGAGGTCTATCTCGCCCCCTTCGAGGCCGCCGTGGACGCCGGTGTCTGGGCCGTGATGTCCGCGTACAACCAGGTCAACGGGGTCACGATGGCGGCGGCGCCGCAGCTGGCCCGGCCGCTCAAGAGTGAGTGGGGCTTCGACGGTCCCGTCGTCTCCGACTGGGGCGCCGTGCGCTCCCTGCTCGACACGGCCCGCGCCGCGCAGGATCTGGCGATGCCGGGGCCCGGCGGTCCGTGGGCCGACGGGCTGCGCGCCGCCGTGGAGCAGGGGCTCGTCCCGATGGAACGGATCGATGACAAGGTACGCCGACTGCTGCGGCTGGCCGACCGGGTGGGCGCGCTGGGTGCCCCTGCCCGGGTACGGCGGCCGACGGCCCGGCCGGCCGCCGCGCCCGAGCCCCCTTCCCGCGCGTTGCTGCGCCGGGCGGTCGCCGCCGGCGCCGTCCTGCTGCGCAACGACGGGGAGTTGCTGCCCCTCGACCCCGCGCGGCTGCGCTCCGTCGCGGTGATCGGGGCGCATGCCGCGGCGGTACGGATCCAGGGCGGCGGCAGCGCGGAGGTGTTCCCCGCCTCGCTGGTCTCCCCGCTGGACGGCATCCGGGCGGCCCTGGCCGGGGCCGCCGAGGTGACGTATGCCCCCGGCCTTCCCCCGAGCGCGCTGCCCCGGCCGCTGGACCCGGCACGGACCGGCGCGCCGTCCACCCACGATCCGGTCAGTGGCGAACCGGGCGTGCTGGTGAGGCTGTTGGACGCGGACGGCGCCGAACTCCACGCGGAACACCGGCTGTCCGGCCGGATCGTGGAACCGGCCAGGGTGCCGGGCGCGGAGACCGTGGAGATCCGGGCCCTCATCCGGCCGCGCGAGGAAGGCGAGTGGACGCTCGCGGTCGGCGGCTGGGGACCGCTCTCCCTCTCCGTCGCGGGGCGGACCCTGCTGTCCGGCACCTTCCCGCCGGACTCCGACGATCCGACCCGGGTCCATGTCGCCCCGCCGTACCGGTGCGTACGTACCGCGCTGGCCGCCGGGGAAGAGGTGGAGGTGGTCGCCAGGCGCGGTCTCGCCGCCGGCACCGGAGTGGCGACGATCCTGGCCGCCGCCCCGCCCCCGGGCGACGCCGCTACGGCGCTCGCCTCGGCCGTCGCCGCGGCCCGGGACGCGGACGCCGCCGTGGTCGTCGTGGGCACCACCGAGGAGAGCGAGTCGGAGGGCCGCGACCGTGACACGCTCGCACTGCCCGACGGCCAGGACGAGTTGGTACGGGCCGTCGTCCGCGCCAATCCCCGTACGGTCGTGATCCTCAACGCGGGCGGCCCCGTCGCCCTCCCCTGGCGCGCCGAGGTGCCCGCGCTGCTGCTCGCCTGGTTCCCGGGGCAGGAGGCCGGGGACGGGCTGGCCGACGTCCTGTTCGGCCACGCCGAGCCCGGCGGCCGGCTGCCCACCACCTGGGCGGCGGCCGAGGAGGACGTGCCCGTACTGCGCACCCGCCCGGAGGGGGGTCAACTCCACTACACCGAGGGCCCGTACATCGGCTACCGCGCCTGGCTGCGCTCGGGCGTCTCTCCCGCCCACTGGTTCGGGCACGGCCTGGGCTACACCAGTTGGTCGTACGGAGCGATGGAGGCACCGTCCGAGGTGATCGCGGGCGAGCCGTTCGATGTACGGATACGGCTGCGCAACACGGGCCGCAGACGGGGCCGCGAGGTGGTCCAGCTCTATCTGGCCGGGCCCTCGCCCGCGAGCGGGCCACCGGCGCGGCGGCTCGTCGGATACGCGGCGGTCGTCGCGGACCCGGGCGAGGAAGTCGTCGCGGTGGTACGGGTGGAGGGCCGGGCGACGGAGCGCTGGTCGGCGAAGCGCCAGTGCCGGGAGACCGTACCGGGCGAGCTGCTGCTGCGCGGTGGCCGGTCGGCCGGAGACCTGCCGCTCAGCGCGGTGATCACGGCGTCCGCGCCTCCGGGGCGATCACCGGGGGCGGCCACGGAGAGCGCTCTCCGCTGATGCTATAAATGGGTGCATGACGGAAGACCCGAGACCGGCCGGTTCACCCACGCTGGAGGATGTGGCGCGAGCCGCCGGCGTCTCCCGGGCCACGGTCTCACGGGTCGTCAACGGGGTCCGCAATGTCGACCCGGTGATACAGGAGTCCGTACGGCAGGCGGTGGCCGCGACCGGCTACACCCCCAACCGCGCGGCCCGCTCCCTGGTCACCCGTCGTACGGACGCGATCGCCCTGGTGGTCTCGGGCGCGGGGGACGACCCGGCTCCGGAGGACGAGGCCACCGACCCGTACCCCGCCGACCCGTATCCCGCCGGACCGACGGGCGGCGATGGCGGCGCGCGCCGCGCCGATGAGCCCGACGGCGGGGCCGGACCCTCCTTCACCGCCCAGGTCTTCGCCGACCCGTTCTTCGGCCGGGTGGTGACGGGGGTCGTCAACTACCTCCGGCCGCGCGGGATGTATCCGGTCCTGATGTTCGCCGAGACCTCGCGCGCCCGCGACGAGGTCGTCGCCTATCTCCGTCAGGGCAGCGCCGACGGCGCCCTGGTGGTGTCGACCCATGCCGACGATCCGCTGCCCGCCCTGATCACGGACGCCGGGCTGCCCGCCGTTCTGTACGCGCGCCCCTCCCGGCCCACCCGGATCAGTTATGTCGATCTCGCCCATCAGGACGGCGCGCGGCTCGCCGCCGACCATCTGCTGGCGCGCGGCTGCCGCCGGATCGCCACGATCACCGGACCGCTGGACGTGCCCGCGGGACAGGACAGGCTGGCGGGTTTCCGCGACACGATGGCGCGCGCCGGGCAGCCGTACCTCCCCCTCGCCGAGGGCCGGTTCACCCAGGAGAGCGGTGAGGCGGCCATGGCCCGGCTGCTGGCCGAATACCCGGATGTGGACGGTGTGTTCGCGGCGAACGACCTGATGGCGGTGGGTGCCTGCCATGTACTGCGGGAGCACGGCAGACGGGTGCCCGAGGATGTGGCGGTGATCGGGTTCGACGACAGCAGCGCCGCCGCCGCCTGCCGGCCGCCGCTGACCACCGTCCGGCAGCCCGTGGAGGAGATGGCGGCGGAGATGGCCCGGCTGCTGCTCGACCGGCTCGCCGGGTCGGACCGCGCGGTCACGTCGGTGATCTTCGAGCCTTCGCTGGTGGTACGCGGATCGGCCTGAGGTCACGCGTACGCGCCCTGGGGATCCGGCTCGGTGCTGGTTGGGCTCCGGGCCGGTTCAGCTCCGGGCGGCGCACATCATGGGAGCTCGCCCGATGTGGCGGACGTCGTGGAAGCCGAGGAAGAGGAAGAGGGAGAGGAAGAGGGAGCGGAGGAAGTGGACGCGCGCCGCCAGCGCCGCGGCGCCGCCGCCCCGCCCGGCTCCACCGGACCCGCCTGAACGGGAACGCTCGGGCGGCTCCCGCCCCGTGCGAGGAACGCGGCGAGCGGCAGCGTCGCCGCGCCGACCGTGACCGCGTCGGGACCCAGTTCGCCCAGCTCGATCGTGGTACGCGCCGCCGCGTGGCCGAGCGCGTACTGCTCCGCGTGGCGCCGGATCGCGGGCAGCAGACGCGGGCCGACGAGCAGCCCCGCCCAGCCGCCGAGCAGGATGCGCTCGGGCAGGAACAGGTTGATCAGATCGCCGATGGCCGCGCCCAGACATTCCGCGGTGTCGTCCAGGAGCGAGACGGCCAGCGGGTCGGGCGGGGGCCCGTCGGGTCCGGGGAAGGCCGCGACCAGCAGGGCGGCGAGCGCGGTCTCGTCGTCCGCGTCCTCGGGGAGCGAACCGCCCGCCTCGTACCAGCGTTCGCGCAGCGCCTCCGCTCCGGCGTACGCCTCCAGACAGCCGATGGAGCCGCAGCGGCAGCGACGGCCGCGCATCCGCACGGTGGTGTGGCCCCATTCGAGGGCGCTGCTCCGGCCGCTCTCCTCGATCAGGGCGCCGCCATGGATGACGCTCGCGCCGATGCCGGAGCCGATGAGCGCGATGGCGGCGGTGCCCGCGCCCCGGCCGCCGCCGAACCACATCTCCGCCTGGCCAAGGGTCTTGGCGCCGTTGTCGATGAACAGCGGAACCACGGAGGGGACTTCGAGGACGGCGCGGAGCAACTTCTCGAAGGGCACCGCGTGCCAGCCGATGGTGGGGCCGTGGACCGTGGCTCCGGCCGGGCCGCCGCGTTCGATGATGCCGGGCACTCCGATGCCGATGCCGAGCAGCCGCTCCGGGTCGGCCCCGGCGTCGCGCAGCACATCGGAGACGCCGATACGGACGTGGTTCACGATGCGTTCGACGTCGTAGCCATGCCGGGCGGGGCCTGGGGCCTTTCGATTGGATCCTGCCGGGCTCGCGTGCTCCGGCACCGCGCCTCGCCACGTTGTCGTCAGTCGCCGACGCTCCGCGTCGGCTCCCTCCTCCGCCTCGCGATCCACGGCACCGGAGCCCGCTCCCTGATCCGGCCCGATCCAAGCGAAAGGCCCGAGCAGCCGGTCGGTGCGGGCCAGTTCGGTGAGCGACAGATCGAACAGCTCGACGCGGACGCGGGTCTCGCCGATGTCGATGCCGATGAGCAGACCGCCACTGGGGGCGACCCGCAGCAGGGTACGGGGACGGCCGCCGTCCGAATCGACCACCCCGGCTTCTTCCAGAAGGCCCTCGGCCGCCAGTTCCGCAACGACGTTGCTGATGGATCCTGAACTCAGTCCGGTGGCGGGTCCGAGCTCCTGACGGCTCAGCGGGCCGTCGAAATACAACCGTTGCACAACCCGGGCACGGTTCCCCCTGCGCAGGTCACGCACCGTCCGTCTGTTGCGTTCCGCCATGTCGCTCCTTCCCTTGACGCAACATACCCCGGTCACAGACCTTGACGCGACCTTCGCTCACCTCTTAAATCACGTCATAAATTAAGTCATGGAGGCCGTTCGACTCTCGAACGCAGCCATCCCCGGAAAGGGGCCACCTCTCATGCGCAAAGCCAGAGCCGCAGCAGCCATCGCCCTCGCCAGTGCCCTCACCGCCGTCGCCGGATGCGGCGGAGGCTCCTCGTCGGGCGGTGGCAGCAACGAGTCACCGAAGACCCTCACCTACTGGGCGTCCAACCAGGGGCCCAGCATCGAGGCGGACAAGAAGATACTCACCCCCGAACTGGAGAAGTTCGAGAAGGAAACCGGGATCAAGGTCAAGCTGGAGGTGGTCCCCTGGGCCGACCTGCTCAACCGGATCCTCGCCGCCACCACCTCGGGACAGGGCCCCGACGTGCTGAACATCGGCAACACCTGGTCGGCCTCGCTCCAGGCCACCGGCGCGCTGCTGCCGTGGGACCAGAAGAACTTCGACGCGATCGGCGGCCGGGACCGGTTCGTCGACTCGGCGGTCGCCTCGACGGGCGCGGAGGGTCAGGATCCCGCCGCCGTGCCGCTCTACTCGCTGGCGTACGCGCTCTATTACAACAAGAAGATGTTCGCCGACGCCGGGATCTCGCAGCCGCCGGCCACCTGGGACCAGTTGGTCGCGGACGGCAAGAAGATCTCCAAGGACGGCAAATGGGCGCTCGGCGCCGAGGGCTCCAACCTCTCGAACAACATCCACCAGGTCTTCGCCCTCGGTAAGCAGCACGGAGCCGACTTCTTCGACAAGGCGGGCAAGCCGACCTTCACCTCCGACGGCGCCGTCGCCGCCGTGAAGCAGTACGTCGACTTCATGGCCAAGGACAAGATCATCGCCCCGGGCAACGCGGAGTACGCCCAGAACCAGTCCCTTCAGGACTTCGCCAAGGGCAAGACGGCCATGGTCCTGTGGCAGGCCGCGGCCACGACCTTCGCCTCCCAGGGCATGAAGCCCGAGGACTGGGGCGTGGCGCCCGTACCGGTCGCGTCCGGTACCCCCGGCACCGGCCAGAACCTCAACTCCATGGTCGCCGGCATCAATATCGCGGTGTTCAACAACACCAAGAACATCGACGGCGCCAAGAAGTTCGTGAAGTTCATGACGAGCGACGCCGAGCAGAAGCTGCTCAACAAGACCTTCGGCGCGGTCCCGCCCGTCAAGGCCGCGCAGCAGGACCCGGCGTTCTCCGCCCCGGACGTGAAGGTCCTGCGCGACACGCTGGCCACCAGCGCCGCGCCGCTTCCCCAGGTCGCGAACGAGTCGCAGTTCGAGACGACCGTCGGTACGGCCGTCAAGGGGCTGTTCGCCGACGCCGCGGCGGGCAAGCCGGTGACCACCGAATCCGTCAAGGCGGCCCTGACCAAGGCCCAGCAGCAGATGACGCAGTGAGGCTCTCCCGATGACCGCCACCGTGACACCCAGCAGTGGGCACAAGGCGGGCGATACGGAGAAGACGGACAGCGGGGGTGCGCGCGGACGACGTCTGCCGCGCATCCCCGACCGGATCCGTCAGGGCGGTCTGCCCTATCTCCTGCTGCTGCCCGCCGTCGTGCTCGAACTGCTCATCCACCTCATCCCGATGGTGATCGGGATCTGGGTGAGCTTCCGGCAGCTCACCCAGTTCTTCATCCGGAACTGGGGCAACTCCCCCTTCGCCGGCCTCGACAACTACAAGATCGCCATCGACTTCGACGCCCCGATCGGTCAGGCGCTGCTTCACTCGTTCCTGGTGACCTGCGCCTTCACCGTGCTCTCGGTCGGGCTGTCCTGGCTGTTCGGTGTGACGGCGGCGATCATGCTCCAGGAGAACTTCCGCGGCCGGAGCGTACTGCGGACGATCTTCCTCGTCCCGTACGCCCTGCCCGTGTACGCGGCGGTGATCACCTGGGCGTTCATGTTCCAGCACGACAACGGCATCATCAATCACGTCCTGTACGACCAGCTCGGCCTCACCGACAAACCGTCGTTCTGGCTGATCGGCAACAACAGCTTCGTCGCGCTGGTCGTCGTCTCGCTCTGGAAGTCCTGGCCCTTCGCGTTCCTGATGCTGATGGCCGCCCTCCAGAACATCCCGCGTGATCTCTACGAGGCCGCCTCCATCGACGGAGCGGGCGTCTGGCAGCAGATCCGGAAGATCACACTGCCGTCGCTGCGCCCGGTCAACCAGGTGCTGGTGCTCGTGCTGTTCCTGTGGACGTTCAACGACTTCAACACGCCGTATGTGCTCTTCGGCAAGTCGGCGCCGGAAGCGGCGGATCTGATCTCGATCCATATCTACCAGTCGTCGTTCGTCACCTGGAATTTCGGTTCCGGATCGGCGATGTCCGTCCTGCTGCTGCTCTTCCTGCTGCTGGTCACGGCGGTCTATCTGTTCCTCACCTCACGGGGAAGGAAGGGCTCGGATGTCTAGGCCCAGGTCTCCCATCGCACCGCCGCGGTCGTTCATCTGGACGCGTCGCGTCGTTCTGACGGCGCTGGCGGCCTTCGCGCTGCTGCCCGTCTATGTGATGGTCAGCAGCTCGCTCAAGCCGCTCCAGGATGTCTCGGGTAAATTCCAGTGGTTCCCGACAAACCTCACGATCCGCCCGTACTTCGACATCTGGAAGACCGTCCCGCTCGCCAAGTACTTCGTGAACTCGCTGATCGTGGCGGGTTCGGCGACCGTACTGTCCGTGGTGATCGCGGTGTTCGCCGCGTACGCGGTGAGCCGCTACCGTTTCCGCGGCAAGCGCGTCTTCACCGTCACGGTGCTCTCCACCCAGATGTTCCCCGGCATCCTCTTCCTGCTCCCGCTGTTCCTGATCTTCGTGAACATCGGGAACAGCACGGGCGTCGAGCTGTACGGCTCGCGCGGCGGACTGATCCTCACCTATCTGACGTTCTCGCTGCCGTTCTCCATCTGGATGCTGATCGGATACTTCGACTCCATCCCGAGGGAGCTCGACGAGGCCGCGATGGTGGACGGCTGCGGACCCATCCGGGCCCTGTTCCGGGTGGTGGTGCCCGCCGCGGTCCCCGGGATCGTCGCCGTCGCCGTCTACGCGTTCATGACGGCGTGGGGCGAAGTCCTCTTCGCCTCCGTCATGACCAACGACACCACCAGGACCCTCGCCGTCGGTCTCCAGGGCTACGCCACACAGAACGACGTCTACTGGAACCAGATCATGGCCGCTTCGCTGGTCGTCAGCGTGCCGGTGGTCGTCGGGTTCCTTCTTCTCCAGCGCTACCTCGTCGCCGGCCTGACCGCGGGCGCCGTGAAGTGAATCCTCCAGAAAGGCAGTCAGTGAACGACCTCAACGCCCTTCCCCACGATTTCACCTGGGGCGTCGCCACCGCCGCGTACCAGATCGAGGGAGCCGTGGCCGAGGACGGCCGTGCCCCGTCGATCTGGGACACGTTCTCGCACACCCCTGGCACGATCGACAACAACGACAACGGCGATGTGGCCTGTGACCACTACCACCGGGTGCCCGAGGACATCGGGCTGATGAAGCGGCTCGGCGTGGACGCGTACCGCTTCTCGCTCGCCTGGCCGCGGATCGTCCCCGGCGGCGACGGACCGGTGAACAAGGCCGGTCTGGACTTCTACGACCGGCTGGTGGACGGCCTGCTGGACGCCGGCATCACGCCGTTCGCCACGCTCTACCACTGGGATCTGCCGCAGGCGCTCCAGGACCGGGGCGGCTGGCCGGTACGGGACACCGCCGAGCACTTCGCGCGGTACGCCTCCGTCGTCGCCGAGCGCCTGGGCGACCGGGTCAAGGACTGGGCGACCCTCAACGAGCCGCTGTGCTCGTCGTGGATCGGCCATCTCGAAGGCAAGATGGCGCCCGGGATCACCGATCTCACGGCCGCCGTACACACCTCGTTCCATCTCCACCTCGGGCACGGTCTCGCGGTACAGGCGCTCCGCGCGGCCTCCTCGGACGCACGGATCGGCATCGTCAACAACCTCAGCCCGATCGAGCCGGCCAGCGACAGCGAGGCCGACCGCGCGGCGGCGGTACGGGCCGACGGCCACACGAACCGCTGGTGGCTCGACCCGATCCACGGCCGCGGCTATCCGCAGGACATGCTCGACCTGTACGGCGTGGAACTGCCCGAGCGACCCGGCGATCTGGAGACCATCGCGGCGCCGCTGGACTGGCTGGGGCTGAACTACTACTTCCGCCAGATCGTGCGGGACGACCCGACCGGGGCCGCCCCGTTCGCCAAGCAGGTCGACGTACCGGACGCGCGCCACACCCATATGGGCTGGGAGGTGCACGCCGACGGTCTGGAGCAGCTGCTGCTGCGGCTCACCGAGGAGTACGGCGCGCGGCGCGTCTATGTCACCGAGAACGGCGCTGCCTTCCCCGACACCGTCGCGGCGGACGGCACCGTCGACGACCCCGAGCGGGCCGGGTATCTGGACGAGCATCTGGCGGCCTGTGCGCGGGCGGTGGCGAAGGGCGCCCCGCTCGCCGGGTATTTCGCCTGGTCGCTGATGGACAACTTCGAGTGGGCGTACGGCTACGACAAGCGGTTCGGTCTGGTCCATGTGGACTACGAGACGCAGCGGCGCACCATCAAGGGCAGCGGCCACCACTACGCGGACATCATCCGCGCGGCGAACGCCCGGGGCCGTAAGGCGGCCTGACGCCGGTACGGCCGGAGCCGTCACCCCTCGTCGGTGAGGGGTGACGGCTCCGGCCGTAGTGGCGCGTGCCCGGAGGTCAGCCGAGATCGGCGTCGGGCAGCGAGGGTTCCGTACCGGTCTGGGCGACCACCGAGGCCGCCACCCGGGAGGCGAGGACAAGCATCTCCTCCACCCGGTCGCGCGACAGCCCGGCCACCCCACCCTCGCGGTGCGTGCCGTTGGCGCTCAGCCAGGTGAGGACGGCCGCCATGAAGGCGTCGCCCGCGCCGATGGTGTTGACCACCTCGACGGGGACCGCGGGCACGGAGACCGGTTCCGCGGAGCCCGCGTAGGCCGTGCTGCCCTTGGCGCCGCGGGTGAGGATCACAAGCCGGCCCTCCCCCGCCAGCCGCCGGCAGGTCTCGTCCGGATCGGTGTCCGGCCACAGGCGCGCGAGATCCTCGTCGCTCGCCTTGACGACGTGCGCCAGCTCGCACAGCTCACGCAGCCGGCGCACGCTCAGCTCCGGGTCGATGGTCCGGTCCTGGCGCACATTGGGGTCGACCACCAGCAGGGACCGTTCGGCGCCCGCGCGCGCGGTGGCCGCGACCGCCCCGGCCGCCGGTTCGACGACCGCCGCGACCCCGCCCACGTACACCGCGGCGAACCGGTCGACCACCGCGGAGTGGTCCGGCAGCCGGAAGGTCGCCGTGTCCTGGAGATGGAAGTGGTAGCTCGTGCCGTCCGGGCCCGGGTCGGCGACCGCGAGGGTCGTGGGCAGCTCCGAGCGCGCGCACAGGCCCAGTTCCGTACCGGCCGAGACCAGCCGCTGTTCGATCATCCGGGCGAAGCCGTCGCCGCCGAGCGCGCCGGCGAACCAGCTGGGCGTGGCGAGCCTGGCCAGCCCCGCGGCGACATTGGCGGGCGCGCCGCCCGGCTGGGCCCGGTAGAGCTCCGGCTCGTCCGGCACCGGTACGAGGTCGATCAGCGCCTCTCCCATCACCAGAACGGCGCCGGAGCCGACCTCAGGACCCTCACTCACGGCTGGACCACGATCTTGCGGCCCTGGCCCGCCTTGAACCGCTCGATCGCCTGCGGGTACTGCTCCAGCGGCAGCCGGTCGCTGATGAACACCGCGGGGTCGAGAACGCCGGTGGCGAAGAGCGCGGCGGCCCTCTCGTAGCTGTGCAGCACCGCCATGGAGCCGGTGATCGTGATCTCCTGGTTGTAGATGCGGTACGGCTCGATGACCGCGGTCGTCGCGTAGTCGGCGACGCCGAACTGGAGGAACGTACCGCCCTTGGAGACCCGGCCGAGGCCGTCCTGGATGGCGCCCGCGTTGCCGGTGGCGTCGATCACGACATCCCAGCCGCCGGGCCGGTCGAACTCCTCCGCCGAGGCGCCGGAGCGCGAGCAGCCGAGCTTGTTGGCCGTCGCCAGCCGCTCCGGGTTGATGTCCAGGACGTCGACGCCCGTGGCGCCGGTGCGCTTGGCCAGCTCCAGCATCATCAGGCCCATGGTGCCGGACCCGTAGATCAGCACATCCGCGCCGAGGGTGGAGCGGAGCACGTCGTAACCGCGGACCGCGCAGGACAGCGGCTCGATCAGCGCCGCGTCCTTGACATCGATGTGGTCCGGCAGCTTGACGCAGTTGGACACCGGCGCGACGGCGAACTCGGCCGCGCCACCGGGCTTGCTGACACCGATCGCGTTCCACCGGTCGCACAGGTTGCCCCGGCCCGAGCGGCAGTAACGGCATTCGTTGCAGTACAGCGACGGGTCGACAGCGACCTTGTCGCCCACGGACAGTTCGGTGACCTCGGAGCCGATCTCCACGATCTCCCCGGCGAACTCATGGCCGGGCACGATGGGCAGGGTGGGCGCGAACTCACCCTGGAGAATATGCAGATCGGTACCGCAGATCCCGCACGCGGCGACGGCGACAACCACATCCCGGGGGCCGGGGGTGGGGTCGGGAACCGTCGTGACGGAGACCTTGCCGACGGCTTCGACGATCGCTGCCCTCATTACTTAACAGCTCCAAGAGAAAGGCCCTGGACCAACTTGTCCTGGGCGGCGAAACCTGCGGCGAGCACCGGCAGGGACACAACGACGGACGCGGCGCACAGCTGGGCGAGGAAAAGCCCCTGGCTGGTCACGAAGCCCGTCAGGAATACGGGTGCGGTCTGCGCCGTCACACCGGTGAGCACCCTGGCGAAGAGCAGCTCGTTCCAGCTGAAGATGAAGCAGATCAGTGAGGTGGCCGCGATACCGGGCGCGGCCACCGGCGCCACCACCCGCATCAGCACGGTGGGCAGCCGGGCGCCGTCCACCTGCGCGGCCTCGATGATGGAGACCGGCACATCCGCGAGGAAGGACTGCATCATCCATACCGCGATCGGCAGGTTCATCGAGGTGTAGAGGATGACGAGCAGCCAGATGTTGTCCAGCATCCCGGCGTTCTTGGCGAAGAGATACACCGGCAGCAGTCCGGCGACGACGGGCAGCATCTTCGTGGAGAGGAAGAAGAACATGACGTCCGTCCACTTCTCCACCCGCTTGATGGAGAGCGCGTACGCCGCCGGGAGCGCCAGCACCAGCACGAACAGCGTGGAGAACAGCGACGCCGTCAGGGAGTTGATCAGCGGCGGCCAGGGGCTGGCGCCGCCTCCCTCGCCGAAGAACACCCGGTAGCTGTCGAGTGTGAGGGGCGCGCCGATGGACGGCGGGTTGGTCGCCGCGTCCGTCTCCGAGTGGAAGGAGGTCAGCAGCATCCACAGGGCCGGCAGACAGAAGGCGATGCCGACGATCCAGGCCAGCAGCCCGAGCCCGGCGGAGCGCCGCCTGGCCCGCCGGGCGGCGGGGGCGTACTTGTCGATGCGGGGACGTGACGACGCGGTGGCGGTGTTCGGTACGGAGAGTGTGCTCATGCCCGGTTCGCCTCCTCACTGAAGAGGGACGAGACGACGCGCAGGGCGAAGGTCGCGATCACGATGGTGCCGATCACGACGACGACTCCGGCGGCCGAGGCCAGTCCGTACTCGTGAGCCTGGTAGAAGGTCTGGTAGATGGTGTACGGGAGGTTCGCGGTGCCGAGTCCGCCCGAGGTGAGCGTGAACACCGCGTCGAAGTTCTGCACGATGTAGATCGACCCGAGCAGGACGCCGAGCTCCAGATAGCGGCGCAGATGCGGAATGGTCAGGAAGCGGAACATCTGCCAGCCGGTCGCGCCGTCCAGCTTCGCGGCCTCCATGATCTCGGCGGGCCTGCTCTGGAGTCCGGCGAGCAGGATGAGCATCATGAACGGCGTCCACTGCCAGATCAGGGATGCCTCGACCGCCAGCAGCGGCATGTCGGAGATCCAGTCGGGCTGGGCGGGGCTGGAGACTCCGAAGAGTCCGGTGAACCACGCCCAACCGCCGTTGAGCAGGCCGTACTCGGGGTTGTAGAGAACGTGCTTCCACATCAGCGCGGCCGAGACGGGGACCAGCAGGAACGGCGTGATGAGCAGCGTACGGACAAAGCCGCGGCCGATGAACTTACGGTCGAGCAGCAGGGCCAGCAGCAGTCCCAGGACCACGCTGACGATCACCACGGTCGCGGTGAGCAGCACGGTCGTGAAGACCGATTCGCGCAGACTCGCGTCGGTGAAGACGGAACCGTAGTTGGAGAGCCCCGAGAAGCTGCGGTCGTCGGGGGCGAGCGAGTTCCAGTCGAAGAGCGAGATCACCAGCGTCGCCACGAACGGCAGCTGGGTGACCGCGATCAGGAAGATCAGGGCGGGCAGCAGCGGGGCACGGGTGGCCCAGGCGCGGGCCCGGCCCGGGGCCCCCCGGCCGGCGCGCCGGGGCGCCGAGGGGCGCTTCGCGCCGGCCGGGGAGAGTGGGGGGGTGCTGACGGAGGTACTCACTTCTGGTCCTTGCCTACCTTCTCGGCGAGCGCCTGCGAGTTCTTGAGCGCCTCGGCGACCGTCTTCTTGCCGGCGATGGCCGCGCTGATCTCCTGCGAGACCTTGGTGCCGAGGTCGGTGAACTCGGGGATGTCGACGAACTGGATGCCGACCGTGGGACGCGGCTGGGTGCCCGGGTCACGCGGGTTGGCGTTGGCGATGGCCTGCTTGGTGACATCGGCGAAGGCCGCCGCGTCCTTCAGATAGTCCGGGTTGGTGTACGTGGAGGCGCGCTTGCCGGCGGGCACATTGGACCAGCCGATCTTCTCGCCGACGAGGTTCTCGTACTCCTTGCTGGACGCCCAGGAGATGAACTTCCACGCGTTCTCGGTCTTGGCGGACGCCTTCTGCATGCCCCAGGCCCAGGTGTACAGCCAGCCGGAGCTGTCCGTCTTGTCCACCGGCGCGGGTACGTAGCCGATCTTGCCCTTGACGGGGGATCCCTTGGCCTCCAGCGAGCCGGCCCCGGCGGTGGCGTCGTACCACATGGCCGACTTGCCCTGCGTCATGTTGTTCAGGCACTCGGCGTAGCCGGCCTGGGGCGCGCCCGCCTCACCGTGCTTGCGCACCAGGTCGACATAGAACTGGGTGGCCTTGGTGAACTCCGGGGAGGTCAGCTGCGCCTCCCAGTCCTTGGTGAACCAGGTGCCGCCCATGGTGTTGACGACGGTGGTGAGCGGGGCGATGACCTCGCCCCAGCCGGGCAGCCCGCGCAGACAGATGCCCTTCATGCCCTCCTCCGCGCCGTCCGCCTTGGCGGCGAGGTCGGCGACCTGCTGCCAGGTGGGCTTCGCGGGCATCGTCAGCTTCTTCGCGTCGAAGACGTCCTTGCGGTACATCAGGAAGGACGACTCGCCGTAGAAGGGCTGGCCGTAGAGCTTGCCGTCCTCCGCGGTGAGGGATTCCTGGAGGGGCTTGAGGATGTCGCCCTGGTCGAAGGCCTTGTCCTTGGCGGTGTACTCGTCGAGCGAGTGCAGCCAGCCGTTCTTCGCGAAGAACGGCACCTCGAAGTTGCTGATGGTGGCGACGTCGTACTGGCCGGCCTGGTTGGAGAAGTCCTGGGTGATCTTGTCACGGACGTCGTTCTCCGGGAGCACCGTGAAATTGACCTTGATCCCGGTGTCCTTGGTGAAGTTGTCCGCGGTCAGCTTCTGCAACTCGACCATCTGCGGGTTGTTCACCATGAGCACATTGAGGGTGTCACCCCCACCGGACGAAGAGGCGCCGCCCGCGCCGCTGCACCCCGCGAGAAGGGCCACCAGGGCCGCGCTCGCGCCCACACGCACGCGGAGGGCGCGTCGTCGTTGCTGGAGGGGCATGAGATTTCTCCTGATCATCGTTACGAGAGGGGTTCTGGGACGGCTCTGCCCCGCCTCGGACCGGGGGCGGACCGAGGGAAGAGGGCGAAATGGGGGGTAATGCCCGCTGATTCAGACGCGGATGACCTGCGGGCCGAGCAGTGAGTAGCGCTGCGCCTCGGCCGACGGCAGACCGGCGTCCGTCACGATCGATTCGAAATCGCCGACCTCCGCGAAGCGGCAGAAGCTGACGGCGCCGAACTTGGTATGGATCCCGGCGAAGACCCGGCGGCGGGCGCTGCGCATGGCCTGGGCCTTCACCTCGCTGACGGCCGGATCGGGGGTGGTGAGGCCGTACTCGCGGGAGATGCCGTTCGCTCCGACGTACGCCAGGTCGATGACGAAGTCGGAGAGCATTCTGGTGGTCCAGTGATCGACCGTGGCCATGGTGGAGCCACGCACCCGCCCGCCGAGCAGCAGTACGGCGATCTTCTCGGCCTCGGCGAGTGCGGTCGCCACGGCGAGGGAGGCGGTGACCACGGTCAGCTGCCGGTCCCGCGGCAGCGCCTCGGCGACGAGCTGAGGGGTGAAACCCTCGTCGACGAAGACCGTTTCCGCGTCTCCCAGGAGATCCGCGGCGGCCGCCGCGATCCGTGACTTCTGGGGTACGAGCCTGGTGGTCCGTACCGCGAGAGTCGTCTCGAACCCGGCGCTCTCCACCGGGTAGGCACCGCCGTGGGTACGCCGTACCAGTCCATGACCTTCCAGGGCGTGCAGATCACGCCGGACGGTCTCCTTCGCGACCCGGAGCTTCGTGGCCAGTGCGCTGACTTCCACTGACCCGTCTCGTCGGGCGATCTCAAGAATTTCTCGTCGTCGTTCGTCGGTGTCCACGGTGACACACTTCCCTGCTTTGCTGCGGCTCATCACCCGTTCGGGCTCATGGATCGTTTGTACAAGCAAGGGACCCGCTGCGACCAGCTTCTTCGCAGCATCGACTGTGCCCGTTCATGCCCGTTTCATCAAGAGGGATTGCGCTGGTCATCGCGGATGGCAGGGGCGGTGTTGCGCGGATCACTGCCCGAATACGGCTCCTCGCGCGCCCGATCGGCGCCCGATGCGGTCCGTGCTTTACCTGTGGGCGGCGCCCGTATACGCAAAATCGCCCGCTAAACATTCCGCGGCGGGCCACGGAGAATCCGTGACCCGCCGCGGGGTTCCGCGCTACCGGTGGCGTCAGCCGTACACCCCGAACTCGTAGAGCGAGTAGCCCCAAGCGGTGCCCCGTACCGTCGCGTTGACCCGTACATAACGGGCATCTCCGGCGACGTCATGGCCGTCGATCCCACCATTGCCGTCGGTGACGGTCCTCAGCGTGGACCAGTCCTGCCCATTGTCGGAGGTCTGGAGGGTGTAGCCCTTGGCGTACGCGGCTTCCCAGGCCAGTTGAACGTGCCGGAACGCTGTCTTCCGTCCCAGGTCGACCTGGATCCACTGCGGGTCGCTCCAGTCGCTGGCCCAGCGGGTGTCGAACGAGCCGTCGACGGCGTTGCCCGCGGGGCAGGGGCAGCCGGTGCCGCTCGGCTGGGACGAGGAGGCCGTGGCGGGCCTGCCCTGGGCGAGATTGGTCCCGTCGACCGGCGGCGGCACCACCTTGAAGGACTTCGTCTCGATACCGACATTGCCCTTGCCGTCGGACGCCTTGACGTACACCTTCCACACCCCGAGCCGCTCGGGCGCGGTGACCCGGAAGGTGCCGTTGCCCGTGTCGGTGAACCGGACGTCCGTCAACTGCCCCGAATTGTCGAGGTACTTGCTGCCCAGCAGCAGCTGGTAGCTGAGCGGGTCGCCGTCCGGGTCCGAGACCGACGTCCGTACGGTGAACTCCCGGCCGGCCGGGACCGAGGCCGCGCCGTCGACCGCCATCGAGGAGATCACCGGCGGAGTGTTGTCGGCGGAGGTGTTGCCTCCGTAGGCCCGCTTCACGGCGTAGTACGAGAGCCGCTTCTGGCCCGCCGGGAGCAGATTGAACCAGACGCCGCCGAAGTCGTACTCGGTGCCGTAGTGGAAGAGCGTCGCACCGAGCGCCACGCCCGGGTGACCGGTGATACAGCCCCACGCCTTGGTGTAGCCGCTCGCCTTGGCGGTGTCGGCGGGCTCGTCGGGCACGCCGTTGGCGTCATCGGGCACCTCCCACTCACCGGCGGGACCGCCCTCGGTGACGATATAGGGCTTGGTGTAGCCGCCGTCCTCCCAGGTCTTGCGGATATTGCAGACATCACCGTAGGAGTTCACCGCGTACAGATCGAGGTCGGGCGCGTTGCGCTTGTAGTACGGCCAGGCCCCGGTCCAGGCGTCCGTGGAGGTCACCGGGTGGTTGGGGTCGACCGCGTGGATCTTCTTCGTGATCTCGTTGACGAAGGTGGTGTACGCGTCGCGCTGCTGCTCCAGCGCGGTGCCGCTGTAGCAGTTCTGGAGTCCGAGGACGGACTCGTTGCCCACGTTCCACATCAGGACGCCGGGGTGGTCCTTGTAGGTCTCCACCCACCTGGGGAACTCCGCGAGCATGTTGTTCTTGTAGGTGGTGTCCGTCAGATAGTTGACACAGCCACCGCTGCCGGGACCGCCGCCCGGCTGGAGCCAGAAGCCGGCGATGACCTTGACGCCATTGGCCGCCGCCGCGTCGAACAGCGGTTGGCTGGTGGCGTCGGTGCCCCAGGTGCGTACGGTGTTGGCGCCCATGGACTTCACGTCGGGCATGTACCGCGCGGCGTCCGCCACCGCGGGGCCCCAGGTCAGGCCCTTGACCTGATAGGGCGCTCCATCGACGGTCAGCTGCCAGGAGCCCTGCGATCCGGTGACCTTGACGACGCTGCCCGCGGCGTGCGCGGCGGGGGCAGGGAGGGCCACCGCGCAGGCGGCGAAGAGCGCGGCGACGGCGAGCGGGGCGACCCGGCGGGCTCGGCCGGCGGGCCTGCGTACAGGGTGTACGGCGGGTGGGTGCATGAGGTGGTGTCTCCTCGGGAAGTGGGGGGGCGCGGGTACGGGCGCGAGCATGGGAGAGCGCTCTCCCCGATGGGCGTGCGGCACCCATCGGGGAGAGCGCACCGGTCAGGGCAGTTCGTAGTCCGCGTCGAGCGCGGCCCCCGCCTCGGGGTGGGTCTGGTCGTAGCCCCGGGCGTCACACTGGAGTCCGCCCACGACGCAGTGCTGGACCAGCGCGTTCAGCGTCGCGTCGTCCCACGCGTTGAAGAAGTCGTAGTGGAACGAGTGCCCCGTACCGCTGGCCAGTCTGACCTGCGACAAGTCGCCGTTGACGGGCCAGGCCATCTTGAACTCGATCATCGGCAGAGCCACCGGGTGTGAGGTCGGGCAGACGTCCTGGTTGGCGCCCTGCGCGACCGGATAGGCCATATGGCTCTGGTGGTTCGGGGTGTCCAGATACTTTCCGTCCCAGCAACTCGGCGCCTGGAAGCGGAGGTTGAGCTGAACGTCCTGGGCGGTCGGGCAGGACGCCGGGATTTCGGTGTTGTTGTACTGGTTCCCGCACTCCCAGCCCTCCACCCAGCCCGGGTGGTTGCGGAACTCGTCGGCCGTCTGCATCGGGCTGCCGACGACAAAGCGCAGCCCCTTGGGGAACGGCCGCACCGTGCGGTAGTCGGTGACACCCGACTTGTAGTAGATGACCTGCGGACCGACCGGCGCGACCGCCGCGTCCCCCTTGAACAGGGTCGGCATCCAGTACGCGGACTTGTCGCCCGGCGCCTTGCACGCCGTGCCGCCGCCGCTCAGCGAGGCCGTGGTGCTGTTGGCGTCGGTCGTCCTGTTGCCCATGAACGTGTGGTCGTGCGACTTGCCGGGCTGACCCGGGAACACGATCGGGTCATCCGGCCTGGTGTGGGTGACCGAGCAATTCGCCTGGAACTCGTGGAAGTAGCGGTGCGGGGGGATCTCGGTGGACGGCTCCACCCCGGTCACGGGCGGATTCGCCGGTATGTATCCGTCCCCGTCGGGGTCGTCCCCCGACGGTACGGGGACGGCGGGGGCCATCTTGTGCCCGGCGTGGGCGGCCGACGCCGCCTGCCCGGCCGCGGCCGGGCGGTCGGCCGCGCGCGGGGTGGTGGCGGTGGCGGTGTCCGGAATCGCGGAGAACCCGAACGCCACCAGAGCCAGTGCGGTGGCGACGAGTAACGCGGACATCAGTGCGGTGGTGCGGAATCTCTCGGCCATGCGGACCTCCATGCCGCTTGGAATCACTGCGGGAGAGCGCTCTCCAAGGCCGTGTCAGTGTTACGCCGCCGCTGAGAGGGTGTCAATACTCTGTGAACGATCCCGGGCGCGGCCCTTGTTGCCGCTCACGCGCCGGACACGGCACGATGCGACAAGCCCGGAATGCGAAAGGTCCCGGGCGGCTTGACGATTGGTGAACGACCGTCTTCAGCGGTGCGTATCCCTCCCCGGCGGGACGTACTGGCGAGGCACGGCACATCCGACGGATATCCAGGAGCGCACGCATGAGTGGTACTGCCCAGATCGGCGTCACGGGGCTCGCGGTGATGGGCCGCAACCTCGCCCGTAACTTCGCCCGCAACGGCTTCACCGTCGCCGTGCACAACCGCACGGCGTCGAAGACCCGTGCTCTGGTGGACGAGTTCGGTGACGAGGGCGCCTTCGTCGCCGCCGAGTCGGCGGCGGAGTTCGTCGCCGCGCTGGAGCGGCCGAGGCGTCTGGTCATCATGGTGAAGGCCGGCGAACCGACGGACGCCGTGATCGAGGAGTTCGCCCCGCTGCTGGAGGAGGGCGACGTCATCATCGACGGCGGCAACGCCCACTTCGCGGACACCCGGCGCCGGGAGCGGGAACTGCGCGAGCGCGGCATCCACTTCGTGGGTGTGGGTATCTCGGGCGGTGAGGAGGGGGCGCTGCACGGGCCGAGCATCATGCCGGGCGGATCCCCTCAGTCGTACGAATCGCTCGGACCGCTGCTGGAGCGGATCGCCGCGAAGGCCCCCGACGGCGCGCCGTGCGTGACCCATATCGGCCCCGACGGCGCGGGCCACTTCGTGAAGATGGTGCACAACGGCATCGAGTACGCCGATATGCAGCTGATCGCCGAGGCGTACCACCTGCTGCGGTCCGTGGCCGGCTACTCCCCCGCGAAGATCGCGGAGACCTTCCGGTCGTGGAACACCGGCCGGCTCGACTCGTATCTGATCGAGATCACCGCGGAGGTGCTGGCCCATACGGATGAGGCGACCGGCAAGCCGTTCGTGGACATCGTGACCGACCAGGCCGAGCAGAAGGGCACCGGCCGCTGGACGGTACAGATCGCCCTCGATCTGGGCGTCCCGGTCTCCGGCATCGCCGAGGCCGTCTTCGCCCGTTCGCTGTCCGGGCACGCCGCGCTGCGGGAGGCGTCCCGTACGCTGCCGGGCCCGACGGCCGCTCCGCTCGGCGAGGCCGACGCGGCGCGCTTCGCCGACCAGGTCGAGCAGGCGCTGTACGCGTCGAAGATCGTGTCGTACACGCAGGGCTTCCACCAGATCCAGGCGGGCAGCGAGGAGTACGGCTGGGACATCGACCTCGGTTCGGTCGCCGCGATCTGGCGGGCGGGCTGCATCATCCGCGCCGCGTTCCTCGACCGGATCCGCGGGGCGTTCGACACGCGGCCCGACCTGCCGAGCCTGCTGTCCGACAAGCAGTTCGCGGAGGAGATCGGCGCGGCGCAGGACGACTGGCGCGCGGTGGTCGCCGCGGCCGTGCACCAGGGTGTGCCGACGCCGGGCTTCGCGGCGGCGCTCGCGTACTACGACGCGCTGCGCGCCGAGCGGCTGCCCGCCGCGCTCACGCAGGGGCAGCGCGACTTCTTCGGCGCGCACACCTACCGCCGCACGGACCGTGAGGGCTCGTTCCACACGCTCTGGGGCGGCGACCGCTCCGAGGTCTCGGCGGGCTAACCCGTCCAGTCCCCCGAACCCAGTGGCCCCGGTGAGGGCTCCGGCTCCGGTACGGGGTCGGGGCCCGGCGGGCGCGGGATGGGTTCGGGTTCGGGGATGGGCGCGGGGCTCGGCGGTGACGGGACGGGCTCCGGCGCGGGGCCGGGCCCCGGCACCGGCCCCGGCGGCGGGATGGGCGCCGGCGGTACGGGATCGGGGAAGGGGCTCATGCCGGACCTCCAGAAATGCGGGAGTCGTGCGTTCCCAATGTCTCCCGGAGCGCGTGCCCACGCTCGCCGGATCCACGCGTACCCGCGCGCGTTCGACCGCCGGACCCGCGCGGGAGGGGCGTCTCGGAAGTCAGATGGCAACGGCGGCGGCAGCGGCGGCGTTGAGCCCCGGACGCGGGCTGGAGAACACCGGAATGTCACTCACGGCGCGCTCCGCCGCGTCGGCCATCGACGCCTGGGCGAGCACGATCACATCCGCTTCGGTGACGGAGTCGACGGCGGCGGCCACCGCGTCCAGATAGCCGTCGCGGTCACCGGCCTCGAAGCGCTCCCACGCGCCCTCGACCAGTACGGTACGCACCTCGATGTGCCGCTCCCCCGCCTCCTGCCGGATCAGCGCCACCGTCGCTCCCAGGGTGCTGTCCAGCGCGGCGACCACCACGACCCGGTCGGCCGCGGCGGCGGCCACGGCCATGGGCCGGTCGACCCGCAGGACGGGCACGCCGAGGGCGGGGGCGGCACGCTCCGCGACCTCGCCGATGGTCGAGCAGGTGCACAGCGCCGCGGTCGCCCCCTCGGCGACGGCGCCGGCGAGCACCGACTGGACATCGGCGGCGACGGCGTCCGGGCCCTCGGCCCTGGCCCGGCTGAGCAGGGACTCGTCCACGAGATGACGCAGGACGAGTCCTGGATGGTCGGCGTCCCGCAGGGCGTCGAAGACCGGAACGTGAACCGGTGAGGTGTGCAGCAGCGCCAGCATGATCGCGATGCTAGACGGCCTTCGGCCCCGTGTCGCGCGAACTGGGCTCCATCAACCGGGTGTCGAGGCATCGCGCGCCTCTGCCCGCCCCACCTCTCGAAGTCCCAGCCTACGTCCAGTGCGCGGGTACGAAGTGAGGCGGTTGTCGGGTTCTCCCATGTGGACCATGAAGACGTGGACACGCACGGGACAGAGACGTCAGCCGTCTGCCGGGGTGTCGTCCACGGCGCCGGCCCACTGGTCGGATGCCAGCGTCCTGGCGCGTTTTTCGATGATCACGATCGCCGCCGCCGCGCTGGTCATGAACGCGACCGGGATCATCCAGGGCCGGTCGAGACAGTGGCGGGTGGCGCGGTCGAGGGAGTAGCGGCCCGCGCCCATCACGCCGATGGAGGCCGCGGTCCAGCCGAGGAAGGCCGGGTATTCGAAGCCGCCCGACTGGGCGAAGAATCCATTGGGGACATGCACCGACATGGCTCCCGCCATGCCGCCCGCCGCCGCTGCCCCGGCCGCCGGTGCGGCCAGGCCGAGTGCCAGCAGTACGCCGCCCCCCGCCTCGGCGAGCCCGGAGGCGATCGCGCTCGGTCTGCCTGGCCGGAAGCCCATCGCCTCGAACGACTGGGCGGTCCCATCGATCCCGCCGCCGCCGAACCAGCCGAACAGCTTCTGGGTGCCGTGCGAGGCGAGCACCACTCCGGTGCCGATTCGCAGGGCGAGCAGGCCGAGATCGCGTCGGCTGTGACAGGTCATGGCGGGCTCCGTGGGTGCGGGGGGGGTGCGCGGGCGTACGACTCCACTCTCTGCCGCGCGGCGCGTGGGAGGGCGGCGTTGCTGGGCCGTACGAGTGGGATCTGTACCGGCCCAGCCACTCTCGTCACTGTGACGCGCCACGTACCGGCCCGGGGGCGGAGGCCGTACACGCCTCCGCCCCCTCGTACGCGACAGCCGTGGCTATCGGCCGCAGCGCAGACCGCGCACATCGACGGTGTCGCTCATGACCTTCATCCCCGCGTCGTTCGGGTGCAGATGGTCCCCGCTGTCGTACGCGGGCAGGATCTTCGACGGCGCCGCCGGGTCCTTCACCGCGGCGTCGAAGTCCACCACCCCGTCGAACGCGCCGCTCTCCCTGATGAAGGTGTTGACCTCCTGGCGGACCGCTTCGCCGCCCGCGTTCCACTCCCTCCAGCCCTCGTACGGCATGACGGTCGCCCCGACCACGCAGGCACCGGCCGCATGGGTCCTGGCGATGATCTCCCGGTATCCGGCGATGACTTGGGCGGCCGTGGGCGCCGGGGTCGCCTTGATGTCATTGACGCCTTCGAGCAGGATCACCGTGCGCAGACCGCGCTGCGACAGTACGTCCCGGTCGAGCCGCTTCAGCGCGCTCTCGCCCGCTCCGTCGGAAAGGACTTTGTTGCCCGAAATCCCTTCGTTGGCAACGCCCTTGAGGGTGGTACGGGGATCGCTCCGCAGCCGACCGGCCAGGAAGTCGGGCCAGCGGCGGTTGGCGTCGGCGGTGGAGATGGCGCCGTCCGTGATCGAGTCGCCGAGCGCGACGACGGCCCCGGTGCCGCGCGGGGCGTCGACCACGACCGCGTCGAGGTAGTAGCGGAAACCGGTCTGCTGGGTGAAGGGCGTGGCGGTGTCCTCGGCCGCGTGGTCACCGGCGGGCGCGATGTAGGAGGTCTGGAGGCCCATCCGGTGCCCGGTGGCGGTTCCGGCCGCGTCCTGTACGTACACGCTGATGGCCAGATCGGACTGGGGAGGTACGGCGCCGGGCAGCGGATCGCTGTATACGGAACCACCGGGCGGGACGGTGACCGAGGCGGCGCCGCGGAAGGACAGCGCGCGGTTGCTGCCGGGCACCAGGGCCGCGCCCGAGGCCCGTACCCCGGCGTAGGCGCGCCCGAAGGTCACCGGCTGCTCGCCGAAGGCGTTCGACAGCCGGATCCGCAGCGCGCTGCCGCCCGCGCTGGTGTGGACGACGACCCGGTGGGTGCGCGCGGGGACGGCGGCGTCGAGCCGGTCGGCGCTCGCCGCCCAGGTGACGACGGGGGTGGTGGCCGCGGAGGCGGGAGGCGCGGCGATGGGGGCGGGCAAGGCGGAGGACGCGGTCGGGACCGCGAGGACCGAACAGAGAGCGAGAACGGCAACGGCGGCCGTGCGCCGGACGCGTCGGGGTAACTCCGGTCTGTTCATTGCGGGGTGATCCCTCTCGTAGCGGAAGTCGTGCCCATGTCATTCATGGCACGGACAGAAAGCGCTTCCGGTTCGATGTTCGAACGCGTGCGTCTGATACCTGACCGCGTCACAATGGAAACGGCCACTGAACGGAGGAGGTGCGTCGTGCCCACAACCGGCACCCGCGAAGCCGTACGGGACCTGCTCGACACCCTTGGCCGGACGTACGCCGATGAGGCGGGTATCCATCTGCGCGACACCCCGCAGCCGCTCTACCAACTGCTGGTCCTGTCCTGTCTGCTGAGCGCACGGATCCGCAGCGGGACCGCTGTCGCGGCCTCCCGCGCGCTCTCGGACGCCGGACTGCGCGACGCGCGCCATATGGCGGACGCCACCTGGCAGCAGCGCGTGGACGCGCTGGGCGAGGGGGGCTACCGACGCTACGACGAGCGCACCGCGACACAGCTCGGCGTGGGCGCCGAACTGCTGCTCAAGGAATACGGCGGGGATCTGCGCCGGCTCCGCGAGGCCGCGCACGGCGACATCACCACCCTTCGGTCGCTGCTCCGGGAGGTGCCGGGGCTCGGCCCCGTCGGTGTGGACATCTTCCTGCGCGAGGTCCAGGGGGTCTGGCCCGAGGTCGCCCCGTACCTGGACGCGAAGGCCCTCCAGGGAGCGCGCGGGCGCGGACTGCCCGACGAGCCCAAGGCGCTGGCGCGGCTGGCCGGTGACACCGATCCGGCCCTCTTCGCGGCGGCGATGGTACGGGCGGCCCTGGAGCGGAAGAAGCGGGACTGAGCGGCGGACGAGCCAGGGCCGGGCCGGGGCAGCGGACGAGCCAGGGCCGGGCCGGGGCAGCGGACGAGCCTGGGCCGGGCCGAGGCAGCGCGGTGACCGACGGTGCACGGGACCGTCGGTCAGTGGCACGTCCCCCGCCCGTCAGCCCTGCGGCGGCCTGTCGTCCCTGGGCCGCTCGGTGCCGAGCTGTTCCTCGATCTTCTTCTGGGCCATGTCGACCTGGTCTTTGTACTTGTCGCCCGTCTTCCGGTCGAACGCGTCGCCCGCCTTCTCCACCCCTTGGCGCGCTTGGTCCTCATGGCCCTTCAAGAGGCCCTTCAGCTTGTCGAGCATCGACATGTTCGGCTCCTCGCTCGGAACGGTGGTCACGTCCACCATCACCGCTGCCGGGCGATCCCGCATCCGCAGCGGCCGGTGGCCGGCGGCCGGCGCGCGGTCCGCGTCCGCCGCGCGTCACGGAGCGGCGTTGAGCAGGTCGAGGGCGCTGTGCTGGCGCGCGGCGTCCGCCGTGTCGACCGGGCCGCTCCAGCGCAGCCCGTACTGGTCGAGCGGATTGCGGTCCCGGGCGTACGCGGTGTCGGCCTGCTTCCTCAGATACGCCGTGTAGGGGTGGTCGGCGAGCGCGGCGTTGAGCTTGCCGAGCCCGCGTACATGCGCGCCCTTGAACGACGGTCCGTCGCCCCCGCAGTCCCCGCCCTCGCAGGGATCGCGCAGGATGCCGTCCGTGGTGTGCAGGGACGGGGTGGTGGTGGCCGCGTCGGCGAGCTGCCGCGCGGTGGTGAGGAGTTGACCGTCCTGGGTGGCGCGGTGCAGCTCGGTGAGCGCGCCCAGCAGCACGCCCTGGTTGTACGACCAGACGGTGCCGTTGTTGCGGCAGGTACCCAGGTCGATACCGTCGTTCACCAGGCGCGAACCGTTGACCATCCCGGTCCCCTGGAACCAGGACCAGCCGGCGCGGGCCCGGCCCAGATAGGCCGTGTCGCCCGGGATCCGGTTGTGGAGCGCCGCGTTGAGCTGGATGTAGAGGGAGTTGGCGATGGCGTTCTTATAGGTCCTGGCCGTGCTCCACCACACACCGCCGCCGCAGGTGCCGTCCCAGTACGCGGCCATGTGGTCGGCGTCCGCGCGTGCGGTGTTCAGATAGCGGCTGTCGCCCGTCAGGTCGTACGCGGCGACCCAGGCCAGTCCCCACCATCCGGTGTCGTCGATGTAGTCGTTGCGGAACTGACCGTCCGCCGCGCCCAGCTGGCGGTCGTAGGTCTGGGCGATGGCGTACCGGTAGCTGGGCATGCCGGTGACCCTGATGTTGTCGATGATCGCGGTGAGGGCGTTGGCGGAGTTCCACCAGCCGCTGGTGTCGAACAGACCGGTGCCGTTGTTGTAGAACTGCATCTGCGCGGTGGCCGCGGCCGTACGCCGGTCGTAGGCGTTCCAGGTCGTACGCGCCCACGGCGTGCACGCGATCTCCGTACGGTCGCCGGCCTTGCCGCAGGCGCGCAGGGCGCCGACGCCGCGGTTGTTCCAGTCGTCCACGTTGTACATCAGGGTGCGCCAGCCGCGCTGTCCGGTGGGCACGGTGGTGGCACCGAGGCGGCTGCCGGAGCTCCAGGTGCGCCCGCCGTCGAAGGACCGGTCGAGCCAGACCTCGTCGCCCGGGTTGCCGTTGCCGATCGAGGCCCAGCCCATCGCGTCATGGTCGTTGAAGTGCAGGGTGATGGATCGCGAGAAGAGCGTGGCGGCGACGGGGGTGCGGTCCTCCGGCGCGAGCGCGGGGTCTCGGGCGTCGCAGTACGCGTTGCAGATGGTGGCGGCGGGAGCGGCCTCGGGAGCGGCGGGCGTGGCCGCGGCGGCTTGGGGCGTCACCACCGCGAGCGTGCTCATCACCAGCGCGGCGACGGTCGGTGCCATCAGGAGACGTATTCGGGCTGACAACGTTGTCCACATGGGCCACTCCGTGGTCGGGCGACGCGGGCGAGGGCGGACAGGTGCATGAGAGCGCTCCCGGAAGGTACGACCATGACGCGACCACGTCAATGTGTCGGGTCGATGAGTCACGTCAATGAGGCGGGCCCTGGACTCCCGCCCCCGGACGCCCGTCGGACACGCTCCGGCGATCCGCAGTCGCCCCCTCGCCCTCCCTGTCCACCCGGGGCAGGATCCGGTCCAGCCACCGGGGCAGCCACCAGGCGCTTCTGCCGAGCAGTGTCATCACCGCCGGCACGAGCAGCAGGCGGACGATCGTGGCGTCGATGAGGACGCTGACCGCCAGAGCGAGGCCCAGCATCTTCACCACGATGTTGTCGCTCAGGATGAACGCGGCGAAGACGCTGACCATGATGAGCGCGGCGCAGCTGATCACCCGCGCCGTGATCTCCAGACCGTGTGCCACGCTTCCCTTGCTCTCGTGGGTACGCAGCCATGACTCCTGGACCCGCGCGAGCAGGAACACCTCGTAGTCCATGCTCAGTCCGAAGACGATGGCGAACATCATCATCGGGACGTAGCTCTCGATCGGCACCGTCCCCGAGATGCCCAACGAGGGCCCGCCCCAGCCCCATTGGAAGACGGCGACCACCACTCCGTACGACGCGGCGATCGACAGCAGATTGAGCACGGCGGCCTTCAGAGCCACCAGCAGGCCGCGGAACACGATCAGGATGATGAGGAACGCCAGGGCGACGACGACGCCGATGATGAGCGGGAGCCGGGCGGTGATGAGATCGAGGAAGTCCTCCATGGCCGCGCTCACGCCCGTCACATACGTCTTCGCACCGGTGCCCGACACCGCCCCCGGCAGGATGTCGTCCTTGAGATGGTGGAAGAGTGTGGTGCTCCCGGCCGACTGCGGCGAGCCGCTGGGGATCGCCGTACCGGTCAGCAACTGACCGTCGGCGGTGGGTCGGAGAGGCGTGATACTGGCCGCGTCCGGGACATCGGTGAGCGCCTTGTCGAGCCGGGAGGCCAGCGCGGGGCGGTCGGCCGCCGGCACCGCGCTCTGGTCGACGACGAGGATGAACGGCCCGTTGGCGCCCGGTCCGAAGCCGGCCGAGATCAGGTCGTAGGCGCGCCGGTCGGTGAAGCTGGTGGGGTCGGCGCCGTCGTCGATATGTCCGAGGCGGATGGAGAACAGCGGGATCGCGAGCACGCCCACCGCCACGAGTCCGGCGAGCAGGAACCACCAGGGGTGGTGCTCCACCCGCTGCGCGTACCGGTGCCAGCCGTCGTGCGCCGCGCCGTCGCGTGCCGTCCCGTCGGCCGGCTCCGTGCGCTTCGTACGTTCCCCGCGCTTCACGCTGTTCGCGGCCGGGGCGGGGGCCGGGGCCGGGGCCGGGTCACCTTCCGCGACCGGCCGGCGGACCCAGTAGCGGTCGATGCGGCGTCCGGCGAGTCCGAGCAGCGCGGGTACCAGCGTGATGGCGCCGACGACGGCGGTGACGACCGTGACGGCGGCGGCGACGCCCAGCTTTCCGATGAAGCCGATCTGCGACACATACAGCCCGGCGAGGGCGACGATGACGGTGCAGCCCGAGACGATGACGGCACGGCCGCTGGTGGCGACCGCCCGGCCGGCCGCCGTCACCGGGTCGGCCCCGTCGATGAGCCGCTGCCGGTGACGGGTGATCAGAAACAGCGCGTAGTCGATCCCGACGCCCAGACCGATCATGGTGGCCAGGGTCGGCGAGACGCTGGCGAAGGTGGTGGCCGCGGCGATCAGCCCCAGACAGCTCACCCCGACGATGACGCCGACCAGCGCGGTGACCAGCGGGATCGCGGCGCCGATGATACTGCCGAAGCCGATCAGCAGGACGATCACCGCCACGGCGAACCCAATGGCCTCGCTGGTCAGATCGGCGGGCACGGGCCGGGCCAGTTCGCCGAGCAGCCCCCCGTACTCGACCTGCACACCGGCGGCGCGCAGTGGCTGGACCGCCGCGTCGACCCCGCGAAGATAGGAGCCCCCGAACGAGGTGGGGTTGGCGTTGAACTGGATGCCGATGTAGCCGGTCCTGCCGTCGGGGGTCAGCGCCCCGGTGGGCGGCGCCGAGGGCGTCGGGGGCAGGGGGCTCGTGACGGACAGTACGTGCGGGAGCGTCCTGAGCGAGCCGACCGCCCGGTCGACCTGACTCCGTACGCCGGTCAGCGGCCGCCGCGCGTCGTACAGCACCACCTGGGCGCCGATGCCGCCCGCCCCCGGGACATGCCGGGCGAGCACCCGCGCCCCCTCGTCCGACTGCGTACCGGGGAGCGAGAAGTTGTCGGAGTAGGTGCCGCCGAACGCGGCATTGAGTCCGTACAGCCCGCCGAGTGCGACGAGCCAGAGAACGAGGACGGTGATGAAGTGCCGGGCGCACCACTCCCCCAGCCGCCGTAGCCAACCGGCCCTGACCTGGCTTCCTGGGTCTTTCACTGCCGTACCGCTCTGCGAAGTCATACGTCCCCCCGGAGGGCGTGAACATCAGTGAAACCCAGCAAATGCAGGCATTTTATGCGTTCCATAGTAAATATAGTTGTTCATGGCTTTTGCCCGGCGTGCCTTGCCCTCCGACCGCCTCAACTGACCTTTCCCGCAACCCTCTTGACGGGGGCACGTCGACCTGTATGGTCTAGTCCAAGTGGTCGAGACCTTTCCGGATGCAACGTCATTTCCGGCGTGTCCGCGGATGGAATCCACCACCGCCCTTCGCGCCTCTTGGCCCCACACTCGAAAGGCCGGCCCGCTGTTTCCGGATTCCCCCACGGATCCGGCGATCGCGGCGGGAAGACCTGATGTGAAGGAGTATCCATGCACACGAAAAGGAAGCTGGCCGCCGTACTCGGCGCCGTTGTCGCTCCCGTTCTCGCCGTGAGCCTTCCCGCGAGTTCCGCGAGCGCCCACGGATATATCTCCACTCCGCCGAGCCGTCAGGCGCAGTGCGCGGCGGGAACCGTCAGCTGCGGTGACATCACCTATGAGCCGCAGAGCGTGGAAGGACCCAAGGGGCTCACCAGTTGCAGCGGCGGAAACTCCCGGTTCTCCGACCTCGACGACGACTCCAAGGGCTGGACCGTCACTCCCGTCGGCAGCACCACGTCATTTCAGTGGAAGCTGACCGCGCGTCATGCCACCAGCACCTGGCAGTACTTCGCGGGCGGACAGAAGATAGCCGAATTCAACGACAACGGCGCGCAGCCGGGTGCGACCGTGACCCATCAGGTGAACTTCGGCGGTCTGTCGGGTCAGCAGAAGGTACTGGCGGTCTGGAATGTCGCCGACACCACGAACGCCTTCTACGCCTGCATCGATGTGAACGTCGGCGGCTGAGCGACAGCTCCTCCACGCGCCTGGTGAGCCCCTGACATCCCACTCGGGACACCCCACTGGGGACACCTCGCTCGGGACACCCCACTCAGGGCTCACCCGGCGCCCGCCACCACCCCCCACCACATACGCATGGGCCGCCACGCGTCCGGCGGCCGGAACAAGAGAGTGAGTCACTCATGCGTCAGCGCCTCATCGGGCTGCTCACCGCGACGGCCGCCGCCGCCGCGTTCTCCCTGCTCTCCCTCGCGCCCTCCTCGGTGGCGCAGCCGTCCCAGTCACCGCGGGCGGCGGCCGATTTCGTCGTCAGCGAGGGCCAGTTCAACCAGATGTTCCCGAACCGGAATCCGTTCTACACGTACAGCGGTCTGACCGCCGCGCTCAGCGCCTATCCGGGCTTCGCCGGTACGGGCAGCGACACCGTGCGGAAGCAGGAAGCCGCGGCGTTCCTGGCCAATGTCAGCCACGAGACCGGCGGTCTGGTCCATATCGTGGAGCAGAACACCGCGAATTACCCGCACTATTGCGATGCGACGCAGCCCTATGGCTGTCCGGCCGGAAACGACAAGTACTACGGGCGCGGCCCGATTCAGCTCAGCTGGAACTTCAACTACAAGAGCGCGGGGGACGCGCTCGGTATCGATCTGCTGAACAACCCGGATCTCGTGCAGAACGATTCGGCCGTGGCGTGGAAGACCGGTCTCTGGTACTGGAACACCCAGAACGGGCCGGGAACCATGACTCCGCACAACGCGATGGTGAATGGCGCCGGATTCGGCGAGACCATCCGCAGCATCAACGGCAGCATCGAATGCAATGGCGGAAACCCCGGCCAGGTGCAGAGCCGGATCAACAATTACACGAGCTTCACCCAGATCCTCGGGGTGGGGACCGGCGGCAATCTCAGTTGCTGACGCAGACACCGAAACGTACCGCTGAACGTACCGCGCGGGACGTATCGGGGGCGGTGTCACCGGCTCCTGGCCGGTGGCACCGCCCCACCCGTCACCCGTGCCGCTCCCGGACCGCCAGCCGGTGGGTGCCCGCAGGGCAGTGGTACCGCGCGCCGAGCGGGTCGGGGATCGCGTCGGGGATCGCGTCGCCGGTGGCGGCGGCTCCCACGAGCAGTACGTTCCAGGGCAGCTCGCTCCCGGTCTCGACGACGACCTCCGCGCCCGAACGCCGGACGGTGAAGACCGCCGCGTCGCCGGAGCCGTCCTGGGTCGGGATGGCGGTGACGGTCTCCGGCGTACCGTTCGCCGAATCCGCCGTGACCGCTCCGACCGCTCCGACCGCCGGGGCGTACACGCACAGCGTCACCCCGTCCGCCCACGCGTACTCCGGCCCCTCGTCCACCGCGCCGAACGGGATCACCGCGCCGGGCCTCGCCAGCAGCGGCAGGGTGTCGAAGCCATGCGTCTCGCGCCGCCAGCCGGGGCCCGTCACCCGCGCACCGGTGAGGACATGGGTCCAGGTGCCCGCCGGTACGTAGTACTCGACCGTGCCGTTCTCGGTGAAGACCGGCGCCACGAGCAGATCGTCGCCGAGCATGTACTGCCGGTCCAGCGCGCGGCAGGCGGGATCGTCGGGGAACTCCAGCAGCATGGCGCGCATCACCGGCGTACCGGTGTCCCTGGCCTGGACCGCGGCGCGGTACAGATACGGCATCAGCCGGTGCTTGAGCCGGGTGAAGGCGCGGGTGACGGCGACGGCCTCCTCGCCGTAGTCCCACGGCACGCGATACGACTTGCTGCCGTGCAGCCGGCTGTGCGAGGACAGCAGTCCGAACTGCACCCAGCGTTTGAAGAGGGCGGGCGTCGGAGTGCCCTCGAACCCACCGATGTCATGGCTCCAGAAGCCGAAGCCGGACAGACCGAGCGAGAGTCCGCCGCGCAGCGACTCGGCCATCGCCTCGAAGGTCGACTCGCAGTCGCCGCCCCAGTGCACCGGCAGTCGCTGGCCGCCCGCCGTCGCGGAGCGCGCGAAGACGACGGCCTCGCCCTCGCCGCGCTCTTCGCGCAGCAGCTCGAAGACGGTCTCGTTGTACAGCTGCGTGTAGTAGTTGTGCATACGCTCGGGGTCGGCGCCGTCGTACCACACCACATCGGTGGGGACGCGCTCGCCGAAGTCGGTCTTGAAGCAGTCCACCCCCTGGTCGAGCAGGAGGCGCAGCTTCCGCGCGTACCAGTCGCGGGCGGCCGGGCTGGTGAAGTCGACCAGTGCCATGCCGGGCTGCCAGCTGTCCCACTGCCAGACGGAGCCGTCGGGCCTCTTCAGCAGATGCCCCCCGGCCATCCCCTCCGCGAACAGCGGGGACTTCTGCGCGATATACGGATTGATCCAGACGCAGACGCGCAGTCCGCGCTCCTTGAGCCGGGCGAGCATGCCCTCGGGGTCGGGGAAGACCTCCGGGTCCCAGACGAGGTCGCTCCACTGGTACTCGCGCATCCAGAAGCAGTCGAAGTGGAAGACGCTGAGCGGAATCCCGTTGTCGGCCATGCCCCGGACGAAGCGGCTCACCGTCGCCTCGTCGTACGAGGTGGTGAAGGAGGTGGACAGCCACAGGCCGAAGGACCAGGCGGGCGGCAGCGCGGGCCGGCCGGTGAGCGCGGTGTAGCGGGCCAGGACGTCCCGGGGGGCCGGGCCGTGGACGACGAAGAACTCCAGGGTCTGGTCCTCGACGCTGAACTGGACCTGTCCGACCGCCTCGGAGCCCAGCTCGTACGACACCCGGCCGGGGTGGTTGACGAAGACTCCGTAGCCGCGGTCGCTGAGATGGAACGGCACGTTCTTGTACGCCTGTTCGCTGCTGGTGCCGCCGTCCGCCTGCCACAGGTCCACGGTCTGGCCGTTCCTGGTGAACGGGGTGAACCGCTCACCGAGCCCGTACACGCCCTCGCCGACGCCGAGCGCCAGTTGCGCGAGCATGAAGTGCCGGTTCCCTGCGTCGGTCGCGAAGCCGGTGCCGCGCCGGCCGATCGAGGTCAGGATCTGCCCGCCGGCGGTGAAGTCCAGCTGCCAGGGGGCGGCGGTGTCGGTACGCAGGGAGAGTTCGCCGGAGACGAGCTCGATCGTCGAGCCGTCCCTGACCACCTTGGCCGGCGGACCGTCCTGACCGGAAGCGAGCGCGAACTCCGGGTGTCGGCGCCCTCCTCCGCCGTGGTGGGTACAGCGGACGCCGATCACTCCCTCCGCCGGGGACCAGCATTCGACGGTCAGCAGGGGGCCGTTGAGCGTATCGCCGCGGTGGGTGACCCGGTTGACGGGCGCGTAGAGCGTGAACCGGTCGTCGGCGACCACGGCGTCGGCCACGGAGACCGCGTAGTGCGCGGTGACACCGGCGCGCAGCTGCCAGTGACCGTCGGTGAACTTCATCAGTGCTCCTGGGTCCGGGGCGGCGGGGTGGTGGTGTCGCGTCGTACGGTCGAACCGAATCGAATCGATTCGATGAGATGATGCGGCGATGCTAGGCGCTCACCGAAACGGCGACAAGGGCGCCGCCGGACGCGAAGCTGATGCGCCGTCAGGACGGGTGCGGCACTGAGGAATTGCGGTCGGCGGGCTCAGCACGTGGGCGAGCCGAGGGGGTCGGTACCCGGCAGCAGGACCGGACGTATCAGCAGATGGCCCACGGACGCGGCGAGCAGCCGTGTGCCGGCCCCCGCGCCCCGTCCGGTGGCCTCGCGCAGCGCCTCGGCCGCGGTCACGGCGAGCCGGGTGACCTCGGTGGCGAGCGTCTCGACGGGCAGCTCGATCCGGGGCAGCCGACGGCTCGACGGATCGCCCGGCAGGGTGCCGATCACCACGACGGTCAGGTCCTCGGGCACCCGCAGACCGGCCGCGGTCATGGACGTCAGGATGTGATGATGCGCCGAGGGATGCTGCACGATCAGGGCGGTCGACGGCCTTCCGGCTCCCCGGTCCGCGCGGTCCCCGAGCAGCGCGCCGAGCCGATGGGCCAGCCTGCCCGGGTCGTTGACGGAGTGGACCACGGTGACGGCGGCGCCGGTGGTACGCGCGCCCCGGCGGGCGCCCGCGATCCCGCGCAGCGCGTAACTGCGCTGGCTCCGGACCTCTGATTCCCCCGGCGCCAGATACACCATCTCGCGGTGTCCCGCCGCGGCCAGCTCACCCACCGCGAGGGCCGCGGCCTCCTCCCAGTCCAGATCGGTCCACGGAAGGGCGTCCTCGTCGGCGGGCCGCCCGATGAGCGCCGCGGGGAAGGCCAGTTCCCGTACGACGTCGATCCGCGCGTCCTCCATGTCGACCGCCATCAGCACCGCCGCGTCGGCGAGCCCGCTGAGCGCCACCCGCCGCAGCCCCTCCGCCTTGTCCTGGGACGTCGTCAACAGGAGGTCGTAGCCGAGTGCGTTGGCGGCGTCGCTGACGTCGATCGCGAACCGGCCGTCCACGGAGTCCTGGAGCCCGGCCGCGCGGGGCAGCGCCAGGGCGAGCACCTGCGTACGGCTGCTGCGCAGTGTCCGCGCACTGGCCCGTGGGTGGTAGCCGAGGGCGTCCACGGCTTCCTGTACGCGCCGGCGTGTCTCCTCGGAGATGCTGCGGGAGCCGTTGAAGACGTACGAGACGGTGCTCGGCGCGACCCCCGCCCGCCGGGCGACGTCCCTGATGGTAGCCATCCTCGACCCTTCGACGATGTGGGTACGACGCCGGAGAAGATCCCGGGAACGTGCGGAAGCCGCCGTTCGCCATGGTATCGAACAGCCCTGTGGCGTCCGGGAACACGGGGTGGCCGGGCCGCCCCGGGCGCGCGTGCGGCGGGGCGTCCGTCCGGCGTGGCGGCGACCCGGGAAGATGAACCTACGAGCGGACCGTGACAACCCAGATGGAGGAGTGCGCAGATGGCACACGAACGAGCGGGACAGCAGGCGCGGCCGGAGGATCTCATCGATGTCGCCCGGCTGGTGACCGCGTACTACGCGCTGCACCCCGATCCGGAAGAACCGGGCCAGCGCGTGTCGTTCGGGACCTCCGGGCACCGCGGATCGTCCCTGGCCACCGCGTTCAACGAGGACCACATCGCGGCGACCAGCCAGGCGATCTGTGAGTACCGGACCCGGCAGGGCACCGACGGGCCGCTCTTCCTCGGCGCGGACACCCACGCGCTCTCCGAGCCCGCCCGGGTGACCGCCGTCGAGGTGTTCGCCGGGAACGACGTGACCGTGCTCATCGACGCCGCCGACGGCTACACGCCCACACCCGCCGTGTCGCACGCCATCCTCACCCACAACCGCGGCCGCTCCTCGGGCCTGGCGGACGGTGTGGTCGTCACCCCGTCCCACAACCCGCCCGCCGACGGCGGGTTCAAGTACAACCCGCCCAACGGCGGCCCGGCCGGCTCCGACGCCACCAACTGGATCCAGGACCGCGCCAACGAGATCATCGCGGCCGGTCTGAAGGACGTACGGCGGCTGCCCTACACCCGCGCGCTGGCCGCGCCGTCCACCGGGCGCTACGACTTCCTCGGCACGTATGTGGCGGATCTGCCGGCCGTGCTCGATCTGGACGCGGTGCGCGGCGCCGGCGTACGCATCGGCGCGGACCCGCTGGGCGGCGCGTCGGTGGCGTACTGGGGCCGGATCGCCGAGGAACACCGGCTCGATCTGACGGTGGTCAATCCGCTGACCGACCCCACCTGGCGGTTCATGACGCTGGACTGGGACGGCAAGATCCGGATGGACTGCTCGTCGCCGTACGCCATGGCCTCGCTGATCGGACGGCGCGACGAGTTCCAGATCGCCACCGGTAATGACGCGGACTCCGACCGGCACGGCATCGTCACCCCGGACGCCGGGCTGATGAACCCCAATCACTATCTCGCCGCCGCCATCGCCTATCTGTACGCCCACCGTGAGCGGTGGCCCGCCGGGGCGGGCGTCGGCAAGACGCTGGTCTCGTCCGGGATGATCGACCGGGTCGCCGCCGACCTGGGCCGTGAGCTGGTCGAAGTACCCGTCGGTTTCAAGTGGTTCGTGGACGGGCTGATCGGCGGCTCGCTCGGCTTCGGCGGTGAGGAGTCGGCCGGGGCGTCCTTCCTGCGTCGCGACGGCTCGGTGTGGACCACCGACAAGGACGGCATCATCCTGGCCCTCCTGGCCTCCGAGATCCTGGCGGTCACCGGCAAGACGCCCTCCGAGCACTACGCGACGCTGACCGGTCGCTTCGGCGAGCCCGCCTACGCCCGTATCGACGCTCCGGCCACCCCGGCGGAGAAGGCGGTCCTGGCCCGGCTCTCACCCGAGCAGGTCACGGCGGACACCCTCGCCGGGGAGCGGGTCACCGCGGTGCTCACCGAGGCGCCGGGCAATGGCGCGCCCATCGGCGGCATCAAGGTGACGACGGAGAACGCCTGGTTCGCCGCGCGCCCCTCGGGCACCGAGGACGTCTACAAGATCTACGCCGAGTCCTTCCAGGGGCCCGATCATCTCGGCCGGGTGCAGGAGGAGGCCAGGAGCGTCGTCTCGGCGGCCCTGGGCGGCTGACGACTGCGGACCGGGACCCGGTGCGGACGGTGCGTCCCCGGTACGGGGGCGTACGCGTCCGCCCGGTCACGCCGCCGGGAGCGCCAGTTCCGCCCAGATGGCCTTGCCGCTCGGAATCTGGCGGGTGCCCCAGCGATCGGTGAGCTGGGCGACCAGCAACAGGCCGCGCCCGCCCTCGTCGTAGACCCGGGCCCGGCGCAGATGCGGCGCCGTGGTGCTGGTGTCGGAGACCTCGCAGGTGAGCGCGCGGTCACGGATCAGCCGCAGCTGGACCGGGCCCTCGGCGTGCAGGATGGCGTTGGTGAACAGCTCGCTGATCACCAACTCGGTGGTGAAGGTCAGCTCTTCCAGTCCCCAGGCGGCCAGTTGGGTGATCGCGTGGTCCCGGGCGTCGGCGACCAGCGCGGGCTCGGCGGGCAGGTTCCAGGTGGCGACCTGGCTGGCGTCGAGGGCGCGGGTGCGGGCGACGAGCAGGGCCACATCGTCCACGGGTCGGGGCGAGAGCAGCGTACGGAGCACGGTGTCGCAGGTGGTCTCAAGCGAGGGCGACGGATGGGTCAGGATCTCGCACAGCCCGTCGACGCTGGTGGTGATGTCATGGGCGCGGTCCTCGATCAGACCGTCGGTGTACAGGACGAGCGTGCTGCCCTCCGGGATCTCGAACTCGCCCGACTCGAAGGGCAGATCGCCCAGGCCCAGGGGCGGCCCGCCGGGCAGATCGAGCAGATTGACCGTGCCGTCGGGGGTGGCCAGGGCGGGCGCCGGATGGCCGGCGCGGGCCGCGGACAGACGGCGGGACACCGGGTCGTACACGGCGTACAGACAGCTGGCGCCGATGTCCTCGTCGCTGACCGGGTCGGTGTTCTCCGAGGCGAGCCGCCCCACCACATCGTCGAGATGGGTGAGGAGTTCGTCGGGGGGCAGGTCGATGTCCGCGAGGGTACGGACCGCCGTACGCAGCCGTCCCATGGTGGCGGAGGCATGGATGCCGTGCCCGACGACATCGCCGACGACCAGTGCCACCCGGGAGCCGGAGAGCGGGATGACATCGAACCAGTCGCCGCCCACGCCGTACTGGGAGTCGGCGGGCAGATAGCGGGTGGCGACCTCGACGGCCGACTGCGGGGAGATTCCGCGCGGCAGCAGGCTGCGCTGAAGGGTCTCGGCGGTGCCGCGTTCGCGGGTGTAGCGACGGGCGTTGTCGATGCAGACGGCGGCGCGGCCCACCAGTTGCTCGGCGAGGGTGAGGTCGTCCTTCGTGTAGGTCGTGGCATGCCGTCGGCGGGAGAAGAGGGCCACGCCCAGGGTGCTCCCACGGGCGACCAGTGGCGCCGCGACGAGTGAGTGAACACCGAGATCGGGAAGCCGGCCCGCCCGCCCCCGACGCGCCATCCAGGCGCGGTAGCCGGGGTCCCACGGCCCGGTGAGCACCGCCCGGCCGGTGGCCAGACAGCGGGCGGGGGGCGAGGCTTCCGGGAAGCTCACCACCTCCCCGATACGGATGGCGGCTTCCGGGGCCTCCCGCTGGTGGGCGGACTCGTGCGCGACCCTGCGCATCAGGGCCTCGCCGGACGCGGGGCCGGGGATGGGCTCGTCCCCGCGCAGCACCGAGTCGAGCAGATCGACGCTGATGAAGTCGGCGAACCGGGGCAGCGGCGTACTCGCCAGCTCCTGGGCGGTACGGGTCACGTCCAGTGTGGTGCCGATCCGCATACCGGCCTCGTTCAGCAGAGCGAGGCCCTGACGGGCCCAGTACTCCTCGCTGATCTCGAATCCGGTGAGCACGATGGCGCTCACCCGGCCCGCCGGATCCTTGAGCGGGGCGAGGGAGAGCGCCCAGGCGCGATCACGTTCCTCGGCCGACGCCCGGTGGAAGGTCCGCGCGTCCACCGCCTCGCCCGTGCTCAGTACCGTCCGCAGGGCACTCAGGACATCCGCGTTGGTGCGGCTCTCCGGCAGAAATCCCGTCCCCCGGGCCCGCATGTCGTCCTCCGTGCGGCCGATGACACGGCACAGTTCCCCGTTGGCGTGCAGCAGCCGCAGGTCCGTGCCGTAGATCGCGATCGGCACCCCGGACTCGGTGAACGCCCGCCGTATCAGGGCCTCGTCATGACCGGGACCCGGTGTGGCCGCCGCGGCGGCCAGCAGCCAGCGGGTGCCCTCCTCGCCGGTTCGCAGCGGGAACGCGAGCAGTTCCACCTCGCGTCGGCCGCCGTCCCGGTGGTGCGCCGTCACCCTGCCGCTCCACGGCTCCCCGCCGGCCAGCGCCCGGCGCGCGGAGTCGGGCGGATCGGCCCAGAGCAGCGCACCGACCGCGCGTCCCACGGCTTCGGCGGGCCGGTAGCCGAGCAGCGCCTCGGCGCCGGCGCTCCACCGCGCGATGACACCCCGCGCGTCGACCGCGGCCGTGCCCCACCCCGCGCCCCACGGGGACGCGCCCCATGCCTCCCCGGATACCACGCCGCGCGTGTCATCCATATGATCTCTCCCCGCCGGGCAGCTGCCCTTCAGGTGCTCGAACGACCAGGGCCCTTCGCCGACCGTGAAACAAGATTACGACTTTACGCGGATAGACCCTTTTATGGATCTTTACCCCAGGTAGTCCCTCAGGACACCGAGCGCTGCCGCCGGAGGCCCCGGCGGTTCGAAGCGTTCGGGCCTCCTGAGCGCCTGCGGACTCCGCAGCGCCTACGGAGTCCGCAGCGCCTACGGAGCGTCCACAGCGATTACGGAGCGTCGACGGCCCGGGGAGCGTAGGCGCGCAGGAACGTATCGACGGCGGACCGTCCTACGGTGCGCAGTTCGGCGTCGGACACCTCGCGCGTGCCCAGCCGGGTGCGCAGTTCCATCGGGCCCGTGAGCAGCGCGAGCAACTGCTCGGCGGCCAGGTCGGGGTCGCCGGTGTGCAGGCGCCCGGAGAGCGCGAAGCGTGCCAGGCGGTCGGCGAGCGCGTCGTGGAGTCGCTGGGCGCCCTCGCGCTGGATGGTCTCCAGCAGGTCGGGAAACCTCGCCGCTTCGGCGTTGAGAAGCCGGCGCAGCGCCTGGGACTCCTGGTCGCAGTGGTTCTTCAGGATGCGATGGCCGGCTTCCTCCAGCATGGGGCGCACATCGCCGACGGGCTCCCGGAGCTGTTCCAGCGCCGCCAGCCCCGCGCCGCTCGTACGGCCGACGGCGGCCAGCATCGCCTCGCGGAACAGCGTCTCCTTGTCCCCGAGGTGGTTGTAGATGGTGGGCTTGGCCACGCCCGCCTCGGCCGCGATCTCCCGCACGCAGGACTGTCCGTATCCCTCACGGGCGAACGTTCTGAACGCGGCTTCGAGGATCGCCCGCCGCTTGTCGATGCGCCCGCGCGGCGCCTCACGTCCGCTCGCGTTCGAGGTCTTGGCTCCGTTCACCCCGCCATCGTACCGCGTCACCCCAATACATGAACCGCCCGGTTCAATTTTCTGGCCAGCCAGGTTGCAGGAGACCTGGACGGGTCGTTACGTTGAACCGCCTGGTTCAAAAAGTCTTCCCGTGTCGCACTCAGCGGAGTTGGAAAGTGATGTCTCACATCAGAGATGACCGCCTTGACGATGACCGCCTCGATCCCGGACTGTTACGGCTCATCGGGGTGACCCTGCTGGGCGGGATCATGGGGATCCTCGACAGCACGATGGTCACCGTCGCGGCCGACACCCTCGCCGACGAGTTCAACACCTCGCTGAGCGCCATCAGTTGGGCGACGACCGGCTATCTGCTGGCGCTCACGGTCACCATCCCCGTCACGAGCTGGGCGGTCGGCCGGTTCGGCGTCAGGAAGCTCTGGCTGTTCGGACTGGTGCTCTTCCTGATCGGCTCCCTCGCCTCCGCGCTTGCCTGGAACGTGGGGAGCCTGGTGGTCTTCCGGGTCGTCCAGGGTGTCGGCGCCGGCGTCGTCGACCCGCTGGTCCTCGTGATCCTCGCCCGTGCGGCGGGCCCCGGCCGGGCGGGCCGCGTGATGGGCATGATGGGGGTGGTCCTGTCGCTCGGGCCGGTCCTCGGGCCCGTGCTGGGCGGGGTCATGCTCGAATCCATGGGCTGGCGCTCGATGTTCTACATCAATCTGCCCATCGGGATCGTGGCGGTCCTGCTCGCGCTGCGGGTGATCCCGGCCGGCCCGCCCGTCGCCCGCGGGTCCGGGCCCCGTCTCGATGTCGTCGGCGCCCTGCTGATGGCTCCCGGTTTCGCGGCGATCCTGTTCGCCCTCGCGGAGGCGGGCGAAGGCGGCCGGCTCGTCACGCCTTCCGTGCTCACTCCGCTGGTCCTGGGTGTCGCGCTGGTCGTCGGGTACGTGATCCACGCGCTGCGTGTCCGCCGTACCGAACCGCTGATCGACATCCGGCTGTTCAGCAGTCGCGGCTTCGCCGCGAGCGTGACCGTGCAGGGGCTTGTCGGACTGGCCACGTTCGCGGTCCTGTTCGCGCTGCCGCTCTACTACCAGGTGCTGCACGGACACGGCGCTCGCGCGGCCGGACTGCTGGTGGCGCCGCTGGGCCTGGGATCGGCGCTCGCCATGCCTCTCGCCGGACGCCTCAGCGACCGGCTGGGAGCGCGCGGTCCGGTCCGCGGCGGAGCGGTCGTGGCGGCGCTCGCCTCGGTCGGTCTCATCCGTATCGGCGCGGACAGCGGGGAAGTGTGGTCGGTGCTGGCCGCGTTCGCCGTCGGTCTCGGGCTGGGCGGCGTCAGCGCGCCGACCATGGGGGCGCTGTACCGGACGCTGCCGCCGGAGAAGGTGCCGCAGGGCAGCTCCGTCGTCTACAACCTCAACCAGCTCGGCGGAGCGCTCGGGGTCGCCTGCGTCGCCCTGATCCTGGCGGCCGTCGGCAGCGGCGCGGCGGGTGGCAGCGCCATGGGTGGCGGCGGCGCCGGGTTCGATGGCTTCCTGGGCGCCTACTGGTTCGTGTTCGCGGTCACCCTGGTGATTCTGGCCGCCTCTCCGCTGCTGCCCGGCCGCCCCGAGGCCCCGGCCGCGCCTGCCGACGCGCCGTCCGCCCCACCGCGGCCTCCCGTTCGACGGGGGTCCGATCGGCGCGGAGAATGAGAAGGGGCGGGACCGTGGCTGCCGTCCGGCAGCACATGACCGGGGCGCCGCCGAGGCATGCGGCGACCCGCCGGCGAGGTGGCGGACGATGCCGACGTGGCGATTGCGGGACTTCCACGACGACGACCTGGACGGCGCGATCCAGATCTGGGACCAGGACCGGCAGGACGATCCAACGCCCGTCTTCCCCGTCTCCGAGGTCATGGCCGCGGCCCGGACCGGTGAGCCCGCCGTGGTCGCCGTGGTCGGCGACGATCTCGTGGGCATGGCGGTGGCACAGACCCAGGGGGAGCGTGCCTGGATCACGCTGGTGGCGCTCGCCGCGAAGTGGCGTCAGCGCGGGATCGGCAGCGCGCTCATCAGCGAGCTGGAGCGGCGCCTGCGCACCCACGGGGTGCGCAGGATCAGCGCGCTGCTCGCCCCGGGCGCCACCGGAGACACCGCGCTGGAGAACTCCGGCTACCGGACGCGCGAAGGACTCGTCTTCTACGAGAAGGTCGAGCATGTCGGCGCGTGCGACGCGGGTCTGCTCGCCGAACTCGGCGGGAGGGTGATGCCGCAGGGGCTCTGGGGCGCCCTCGCGGGGATGGAGCGGGAGAAGGAGACCATCGAGCGGCGGATCGTGCTGCCGCTGACCGAACCCGCGCTCGCCGACCGGTACGGGGTGACACCACCGAAGGCGGTCATCCTCTTCGGCCCGCCGGGCACCGGCAAGACCAGCTTCGCCAAGGCCGTCGCCTCCCGGCTGGACTGGCCGTTCGTGGAGCTCTTCCCCTCCCGGCTCGCGGCGGCCGGTGCCGGGGGCCTGGCCACCTCTCTGCGGGACGCCTTCGCGGATCTGGCCGAGCTGGAGACCGTACTGCTGTTCATCGACGAGGTCGAGGAGATCGCCGCCGCACGCTCCGGTCTGGCCGTCGATCCCGGTCACGGAGTCACCAACGAGCTGCTGAAGCTGATCCCCGGCTTCCGTGACCATGACGACCGGCTGCTGATCTGTGCCACCAACTCCGTCCGGTCGCTCGATCCGGCGTTTCTGCGCCCCGGCCGGTTCGACTACGTCATACCGGTCGGTCCGCCCGATCCGGTCGCCCGGGAGGCGATCTGGCGGCGCTATCTGGGCCCCGCCGCCGACGGGGTGGAGCTGGGCGAACTGGTCGCGGCCTGCGAGATGTTCACCCCCGCCGACATAGAGTTCGCCGCCCGCAAGGGTGCCCATGCCGCGTTCGAACGGGAAGTCCTCGACCGCCGGGGCGCCCCGGCCCGTACGGACGACTATCTGGCGGCCATCGCCGAGACCCGGCCCACACTCACCGATCAGGCGCTCACCGAGTTCGGGGAGGACATCGAGCGCCATGTGCGGATGTGAGCCGGGTCCGGCCGCACCCATTCGTCGTTGATTCAGGCCTTCATCAGCGGTTTCAGGCCGCGAAGCCGCCGTCCACGGCGATGGAGGCGCCGGTGACATACCGGCCGCCGTCACCCGCGAGGTGGGCCACGGTCGCGGCGACCTCCGACGGCCGCCCGTAACGGCCGAGCGCCGTGAGGCCCCGCTGTATCCCGGCTCCCGGGCCGTCCGCGGGGTTCATGTCGGTGTCGACGGGCCCGGGGTGGATCAGATTCGCCGTGATACCCCTCGGGCCCAGTTCACGGGCGAGCGCCTTGGTCAGACCGGTCAGAGCGGTCTTGCTCGTCGCGTACAGCGCGCCGCCGGGGAAGGCGACCCGCTCGGCCATGCAGCTTCCGATGGTGACGATCCGCCCGCCGTCGGACATGTGCCGCAGAGCCGCCTGGGACGTGAGGAACGGCGCCCGTACGTTGACACTCAGCACGCGGTCGACATCCTCCAGTGGCACTTCCTCGATGGGGCCCATCGCTCCGGTCCCCGCGTTGTTCACCAGGATGTCGAGCCGCCCGAACTCTCCGGCGGCCCGGTCCACCGCGTCACGTACCGCTGTCGCGTCCGCGCTGTCGGCCCGTACCGCCAGGGCCCGGCGGCCCAGCGCCTTGATCCGGTCCACCACCCGCGTCGCGCGCTCGGCGTTGTGCTGATAGGTCAGCGCGACATCGGCTCCGTCTTCGGCGAGCCTGAGCGCCACGGCCTCGCCGATGCCCCGGCTGCCGCCGGTCACGAAAGCCGCCTTGCCATCAAGAACCATGCTCATGATCGTCCGTTTCTCCGTCGGGTATGTGGACATGACGACGATGCTCGTACGCCGCGAACGGGGAGTCCGGCGGCATTCGGACGTGACATCCGGGCCGGTCATTGAACGGTTGATAAGTAGGATGAGTGAAGGCGTCGCCGAGCCGGAGAAGTCGCGGCCCGGTGCCGTCGCGATCCGCGGGCCGCGATCCGCGCATGCGCCGTCAGGGCCGCCGGCAGGGAGGAGTCGCTGATGCTGTTCCGTCAGCTGGAGTATTTCGTGGCCGTGGCCAGGGAGAGGCACTTCGCGCGGGCGGCGGAGGCCTGCTACGTGTCACAGCCCGCGCTCTCGGCGGCGATCGCCAAGCTGGAGCGGGAGCTGAACGTCACGCTGATCAACCGGGGGCACAACTACGAGGGCCTCACCCCGGAGGGCGAACGACTCGTCGTGTGGGCCAAGCGGATCCTCGCCGAACAGGACGCGTTCAAGGCCGAGGTGGCCGCCGTTCAGTCGGGCATCACCGGCACACTGCGGCTGGGGACGGAGCCCACGGCGTCGACGACCCTGGCACTGCCCGTGGCCGCCTTCTGCGGGGCGCACCCGCTGGCGAAGGTGCAGGTACGCTCCCGGCTGTCGGCCAAGACACTCCACCGTCAGCTGCGCGAATTCGAACTGGACGCCGCGATCTCGCACTTCGCCCCCGAGGACCGCGAGAGCCTACAGGTCGTGCCGCTGTACCAGGAGCGGTACGTACTGCTCGCCTCGGGCGACCAGCTGATGCCCCAGACCCACACCATGACCTGGGCGGAGGCGGCGCAGCTGCCACTCGCGCTGCTGACACCCGACATGAGGATCCGTCAGCTCATCGACAGTGTGTTCGCGGAGAGCGGGGTGGTGGTGACCCCGCAGGTGGAGACGGACTCCGTCGCCTCGCTGTACGCGCATGTGGGCGTCGGTGAGTGGGCGAGCATCGTGCCGCACACCTGGCTGCGCGCGATGCCGGTGATCGGCAGGACACGGGCCGTCCGGCTGGTCGCCCCGGACGCGCGGGCGCAGGTCTCGGTCGCGATCCACGCGGCGACGCCCGGTTCGATCGCCGCGCGTGCGTTCGTGAACGCGGCGACGGGCCTGTCGCTGGACGCGTTCTTCGACCAGCCGCTGCCGACGGAGCCCGAGCATCACGTCCGATAGGACAGTCCGGACAGCTCAAGGGTCCGTCAGGACGGGCGGGCAGCTCCAGGGTCCGATGGTCCGACGGGACAGGCGGACAGCTCCAGGACCCCGCGTCCGTCAACGCGCGTACCGGTCGGCCACCGCCCGCCGGTCGAGCCCGCCCTTGGCGGTGTGGGGAAGCGTGGCGACGACGTCGAGCCGGTCGGGCACCTCGGCGGCGGACAGCCGGTTTCGGCAGTACCGCAGGATGTGCTCGGGCCCGAGGTTCTCGCCCTCGCGTACGACCACGGCGGCGCCGACCCGCTGCCCGTAGTGCGCGTCGGGGATCGGGAAGACGGCTGCCTCGGCGACACCGGGGCAGCCGGCGAGGACGTCCTCGACATGCTCGGACGAGATCTTCTCGCCGCCGCGGTTGATGAGGTTCTTGATGTGCCCGGTGAGGAACAGATAGCCGTCCTCGTCCAGGGTGCCCAGGTCGCCGGTGCGCAACCACCCGTCGGTGAAGCTGTGCGCCGTCCCTTCCGGGTTGCCGAGATAGCCGCGGGTGACGGTGGGGCCCTGCACCCACACCTCGCCCCGGGTGCCGGGCGGGCACGTACGACCCTGCGGGTCGACGACCCGCAGACGCACTCCGGTCGACCGGCCGACGGAACCCTGCTTCAGATACCCCTGCTCGGGCAATGGCTCGCTGGTCGTCTGGTGGGTGGACTCGGTCATCCCGTACGCGGACAGCAGCGGCGCGCCGAACGTGCGCTCAAGCGCCCGCTGTGTGGCCGTGTTGAGGGGCGCGCTGCAACTGCGTACGAACTTCAGGGGCGCGGCCCGCGGGCCCGGGTACTCGGTCGCCGACCGGTCGAGCAGGATCTCGTGGATGGTCGGTACCGCGGTGAACCAGCTGGCGGACACGGCCCGTACATCGTCCCAGAACGTGTGCGCCGTGAAACGTCCCCGCTCGGGCAGCAGTACGCATCCGCCGCTGGCGAGGGAGGCGAGGAGCGCCGCGAAGAGTCCGTGACCGTGGAAGAAGGGCATCACGGCGACCGTCGCGTCGCCGGGTCCCAGCTCGTAGGTGGCGCAGATGTCCCGTACGGACGCGGCCACGTTGTCGTGGGTCAGCGGGACCATCTTGGCCCGGCCGGTGGTGCCCGCGGTGAACAGCACGAGGGCGTCACGGTCGGAGAGTTCATGGGCCGCGCCCCGGGCGGGCCGCATCGCGCGCGCGCCGGTGTCGAGTGTGGCCGTCGCCGTCCCGGCGTGGGAGATGTCCACGCGCAGGGGCCAGGCCGGGACCTCGGCCAGGGCGGCTGGCGCGGCGTCGGCGGCGGTGGGTCCGAGGAGGACCACCCGCACTCCCAGCGCATCGAACCGGTCGGTCAGCCGCGCCGCGGACAGCGCGGGGTCGACCGGGGCGACCACCAGCCCGGCCCGTGCCGCGCCCAGCAGCGCGACCACGAACTCGGCCGTGTTGGCGGAGACGAGGCCGACCACGTCACCGCGGCGCAGCCCCATGCGGCCGAGCCGGACGGCGACGTCGGTGGCCAGGGCGGCGAGAGCGCCGTAGGACAGCGGTACGCGGTCCCCGGTGACCACGAGCGCCCGGGAGCGAGGGCGGTCGCGCGCGTGCCGGTCGAGGAGATCGCTGAGGCCGGTGAGCTCCGGCGGCCGGTACGGGCCCGCGTCGCGCACCGATGCCTCGGTCGGAACGGCCATGTGCACGCCTCCTCGCACCAGGTCCGATGAAACTGTCGTCTGCGAGCTTGCGCGGGCGCGCGGCGGGCGTCCAATACCCGCTGGCGAACAGCCGATAGCGAGGATTTATCAAGCGGCTCGCGAAGACGATCCGCACCGCTCTGACATGCGGCGATCGTTGATCGATAAATGCTGTTTATCGGCTGGTCGCCGATAGGTCTTGGACGTGCGGATGCGTGCTGCGGAAGGTGGGACAAGAAGCCGATCAGGCATGACCGCCCAAGGAGGACCTCGGACCATGACCGCCCCTTCCGCACTGGAGAACGCGGCGACCGCCGACACTCAGGCCGAGCTCACCGACGGGTATCACCTGGTCGTCGACGCGCTCAAGCTGAACGACGTGGACACCATCTACGGCGTGGTCGGCATCCCGATCACCGACCTGGCCCGCCTCGCGCAGGCGCAGGGCATCCGCTACATCGGCTTCCGTCACGAGAGCAACGCCGGACACGCGGCGGCGGCGGCCGGATACCTCACGAAGCGGCCGGGCGTGGCGCTGACCGTGTCCGCGCCGGGCTTCCTCAACGGGCTGGTCGCGCTCGCGAACGCCACCACCAACTGTTTCCCGATGGTGCAGATCTCCGGCTCCAGCGAGCGCCACCTCGTCGACCTGAAGCAGGGCGACTACGAGGAGATGGACCAGCTCGCCGCCGCGCAGCCGTTCGTCAAGGCCGCGTACCGCGTGAGCCGGGTGGAGGACATCGGCCGCGGTATCGCCCGCGCGCTGCGCACCGCGATCTCCGGTCGTCCCGGCGGTGTGTATCTCGACATCCCCGCCGCGGTGCTCGGCTCCATCATGGACGCGGAGGAGGGCGCGAAGACGCTGAGCCGTCTCGTCGACCCCGCGCCGCGCCAGCTGCCCGCGCCCGAGGCGGTGGACCGCGCGGTCGAGATCCTGGCGGGCGCGCGGCGGCCGCTGGTCGTGCTGGGCAAGGGCGCCGCGTACGCGCAGGCGGACGAGAAGATCCGGGACTTCATCGAGTCCACCGGCATCCCGTACGTACCGATGTCGATGGCGAAGGGCCTGCTGCCCGACAACCACCCGCAGTCCGCCGCCACCGCCCGTTCGCTGGCGCTGAAGAAGGCCGATGTCGTCGTGCTCCTCGGCGCGCGGCTGAACTGGCTGCTCAACCACGGCGAGGCTCCGCAGTGGAACCCCGACGCGAAGTTCGTCCAGGTGGACATCGAGCCCAAGGAACTGGACAGCAACCAGCCCATCGCCGCCCCGCTCGTCGGAGACATCGAGTCGGTGCTCGACGCCCTCGCCGAGCGGACCAAGCCGGGCCAGATCACGGCCCCCGCCGCTTGGCGCGAGGAGCTGGCGGCGCGCTCGGCGCAGAACGTCGCCAAGATGGCGGAGCGTCTCAAGGCCGACCCGCACCCGATGCAGTTCATGGGCGCGCTGAAGGCCGTACGTGACGTCCTGCACGAGCGCCCGGAGATCTACCTCGTCAACGAGGGCGCCAACGCGCTGGACATCGCCCGGAACGTGATCGACATGCGGGTACCGCGCCACCGCCTCGACAGCGGTACGTGGGGCGTCATGGGCATCGGGATGGGCTACGCGATCGCCGCCGCCGTCGAGAGCGGTGAGCCGGTGGTGGCCGTGGAGGGCGACAGCGCCTTCGGGTTCAGCGGCATGGAGCTGGAGACGATCTGCCGCTACAAGCTGCCCGTCGTCACCGTCATCATGAACAACGGCGGCGTCTACCGGGGCGACGACATCAACCCGCTGGAGTCGGACGAGGACCCGTCCCCGACGACCCTGATGCTCCAGGCGCGCCACGACAAGATGATCGAGGCGTTCGGCGGCAAGGGCTACCGCGCGACCACGCCCGCCGAGGTCACCGCGGCTCTCACCGAGGCGCTGGCCTCGGGCGGCCCGGCGCTCATCGACTGCGCGATCGACCCCTCGGCCGGCACCGAGAGCGGTCACATCGCGCACCTCAACCCGAAGGGCATCACCGTCGGCAACATCACGCCGGCGAAGAAGTGAGCGACCGGCTCACCGCACTCCCCCGCACACCACACCCTCCGTACCGAGATCATTCACGAGAAGGAAGCCACCATGAGTGACAAGCCGCTCGCCGGAATCAAGGTGATCGACTTCACCGGGGTCCAGGCCGGTCCCGCGTGTACCCAGATGCTCGCCTGGTTCGGCGCCGACGTCATCAAGGTCGAGCGCCCCCAGGGCGGCGATGTGACCCGCAATCAGCTGCGGGACATCCCCGACCTCGACGCGCTGTACTTCACCATGCTGAACAGCAACAAGCGCTCGCTGGCCATCAACACCAAGACCCCCGAGGGCAAGGAGGTCATGGAGAAGCTGATCCGCGAGTCGGACATCCTGGTCGAGAACTTCGCGCCGGGCGCCATGGACCGTATGGGTCTCAGCTGGGAGCACATCCACGAGCTGAACCCGCGCCTGATCTTCGGCTCGGTCAAGGGCTTCAACGACGACTCGTCGTGGAACGACCTCAAGGTCTACGAGAACGTCGCGCAGGCGGCCGGTGGCGCCGCGTCCACCACCGGTTTCTGGGACGGCCCGCCGACCATCAGCGGCTCGGCCCTCGGCGACAGCAACACCGGTATGCACCTGATGATCGGTCTGCTGACCGCGATCATCCAGCGCAACGCGACCGGTCTGGGCCAGAAGGTCTCGGTGTCCATGCAGGACGCCGTACTCAACCTGACCCGGGTCAAGCTCCGTGACCAGCAGCGCCTGGAGAAGATCGGCTACCTGGAGGAGTACCCCCAGTACCCGCACGGCGAGTTCGGCGACGCGGTGCCGCGCGGCGGCAACGCCGGCGGCGGCGGTCAGCCGGGCTGGATCCTGAAGTGCAAGGGCTGGGAGACCGACCCCAACGCCTACATCTACTTCACGATCCAGGAGCAGAACTGGAAGCGCACCGCCGAGGCCATCGGCCACCCCGAGTGGGTCGAGGACCCGGACTACACGACCGCCCGGGCCCGCCAGCCGCGCATCATGGAGATCTTCGGCGAGATCGAGAAGTGGCTGGCCGACAAGACCAAGTACGAGGCGGTCGACATCCTGCGCGAGTGGGAGGTGCCCTGCGCCCCCGTGCTCAGCATGAAGGAGCTCGCCGCGGACCCCGACATGCGCAAGAGCGGCACGATCGTCGAGGTCGAGCAGAAGGAGCGCGGCACGTACCTGACCGTGGGCAGCCCGGTCAAGTTCTCCGGCTTCAAGCCCGACATCAAGGGTGCGCCGCTGCTCGGCGAGCACACCGACGAGGTGCTCGCGGACCTCGGCTACGACGCGAACGACATCCGCAAGCTGCACGAGGGCAAGGTCGTCGCCTGACGTCGGCCGACCGGCGGACATCGGCTGACGTCGCCTGACGTCGGCCGATCCGAACGGCCCCGGGTGCCCCGCGTGCGATCCGCGCGCGGGGCACCCGTATGAGCGGTGCGCGCGCCCTCAGGAGGCCGCCGGACGTCCCTGTAAATCCATTGGATTGCCATACATCAAGGACTTTGACTCAGGCATGAGTTGACGCTCCACGTGCCGAACGACCGCGCGGGCTCAGGCGGGGCGTGAAGGCCGAGTGGAAGACACCGGCCGCGGCGCCGACCGCCGCCGCCTGGTTCGGTCGTGACTGGGCGACATGCACATCGCGGACGCGCCGCGCGACCGGGAAACGGTTGACCGCGGCGGCGATCCGGCCCAGATAGAGGTCGGCGACGGACGGCAGGACGGCCGGTCCGCCGACGACGAGCAGTTCCACGTCGAGGAGGTCGATGATGCCGACCGCTCCCAGGGCGACCGTCCCGGCCACGTTCTCCAGCACCGTGACGGCCCGGTCGTCACCGCGCGCCGCCGCCTCGCAGACCCAGTCGTAGGCGCCGTCTCCCTGCGGCACCATCAGGCCCGCCGCCCTGGCCTGATCGACGACCGCCGAGATCGGCGCGCATTCGGCGACCATGCGGGGGCCGCCCTCGTCGGTGAGCAACCCGGCTCTGATGGCGCACAGTTCGCCCACCTCCCCGGCGTTGCCCGTCGTACCGCGGTACACATCGCCGTTGAGGAAGGCACCACTGCCGGCGCCGGCGCCGAGGTAGAGATAGACGAAGTCGCCGGCGCGGTCGGCCGCGCCCAGCCAGCGTTCGCCGATCGCCGCGGCGGTGGCGTCCTTCTCCACGATCACCGCCGTGCCCAGCCGCTCGACCAGCTCCGCCTTGAGCTCCACCTGTTCCCAGCCGTCGAACAGCGGCGGGTCCAGGACGATCCCGGCGCGCGCGTCGACCGGCCCCGGCACGGCGACCCCCACGCCGAGCAGGTCCTGGGACACCTGACGGGCCACCGCGGCGGACTCCAGGGCCAGCCGTGTGATGTGCTCCAGACACCAGCCGGGATCGCGCCGCTCGAACAGGCGCATCTGCCGCCGGTCGAGGATGCCCCCGCACAGGTCGACGGCCACGACGGTGATCATCTCTGGGTCGAGATGGACCCCGATGGCGGACGCCGCGTCGGGCCGCAGACGGAGCGGCACCCTCGGTTTGCCGGCGCCCGCGGACTGCCGTCCGTCCTCGGCGAGCAGCCCGGCGGTCAGCAGATTGCGCGTGATACGGGACACCGCCTGCGGGGTGAGCCCGGTCTGCTCGGCGATCTCGACCCGGCTGAGCGCCCCGGCCTCGCGGATGTTCTCGATCACCAGCTTCTCGTTGTACGAGCCGAGCGCGAGCTGGTTGAAGGCGCGGGGGGCGGGGCGGGGCGGGGTCCGCCCCGCGCGGGTCTGCGAACGCTGCCAGCTGAAGGCGCGGTCGCCGGGCGCGTCCGCGTACGCCCGCGCGGCCTCGGTCAGCGCGTGCAGGACCGGTCTGAACCGGCCGGGGAATTGGGCGAGTTCGGCGAGGGCGACCGTACAGGCGGTGGCGGACCAGCTCATGGTGGAGTCGGCGCGGTGCCAGGTGGCCCGGCGGAGGGCGTCGTGGTCCGGGTGGCTGTCGGGGGCCGCGTCGTCCGCCGCCGCTTCGTCGTCCCAGGCGATGATGTGCAGCGTACGGCCGGGGTGACGCGCGGCGGTCGAGGCGATCAGGGCGCCGGGGCCCTGATCACGGGGAGCCGAGACGCCTTTCGCGGCTGCCGCGCTGGTGGTCGCACCCGTTACGGGGGGAGCGGCCGGGGGCGGTTCCGTGTCGCGTACCCGGTCGAGCTGCGCGGCGAGTGCGGCGTGGCGCGAGCGCCGTTCGTCGGCGTCGGTCGCCCGGCCCCGGGGCCCCTCATGAGCGACGGCCTCGCCGATGACCAGTACCGCGCTGTCGGCCCTCGCCCACACACCGAGCAGTTCGGCGCGCGCGCAGGACAGGGCGGGCTTGACGGGCACGGTCGGCAGACTGCCCTCACCGGGACCGACCTGCCACCGGCGCCACACCCCGGCCAGGGTGGTGTGTGAGACGCCGAGGCGGTCGGCGAGTGCGCGGGCCGACCAGGTACGGGCCGGGGCGGGCGGTCCCGCGAGCGTCGCGGCGACGACATCGGCCTCGTCGACCTGCGGCGGGCGGCCGCTGCGCGGCCGGTGCTCCAGACCGGCCAGCCCCTCGGCGGCGTACCGCTTGCGCCATGTCGTCACCGTGGGGCGGGAGATGCCCAGGGCGCGCGCGCTGCCGGAGACGCTGAGACCCGCCTCGGCGTCCAGCACGATACGGGCGCGAACGGACCGTTCCGGACCGCCACGGGCCCAGACGTCCAGAGCCTCCCGGTCCCGGTCACTCAGCACCGGCTTGCCCACCTCGTCCATGTCACGCATGGCGGTCATCCAAACACCAGACCCTCCAACTGCAAAAGTACTAAGTTGCCAATTTCTGGAGCTCATGAGGGGCGCCCCGGACGCCCCGCGCGGCGAGAAGCCGCAGACAGGAGGCCGAAAAGAAACCGCTTCCTGTTGGTTGAGCTGCACCTTAATAGCTCTCATCGCACCCCGGTGCGAGCGATTTTTACGCGCACGAAGCATTGACGTAAGACAAACCAATGGATTGTCATGGTCGGCACACAGCTTGGCTGCGGAGCTGACGCGGTGGGGCGGGTGGCACCGCGTACGTACCAGATCACACCCGACGTGACATCGATCGCTTGAGAGGCGCCCGTCATGTACCCCGCACTGCCCCGGCACATCGACCCGGCCCCGCCGCCCGGCGCGCTGCCGGCCCGTGCCGCCTTCCCCAGCTCCGCCCCGCGCCTGAGCCTCAACGGCGACTGGCGCTTCCACCTGGCCCCGGACCTGGCGCACGTTCCCGACGCGTTCTGGTCCGAGACGTTCGACGACACGGCCTGGGACCCGCTCCCGGTCCCCTCCCACTGGCAGCTGCACGGCTACGGTGCCCCCGCCTACACCAATATCCGCTACCCGTTCCCCGTCGATCCCCCGTATGTCCCCCAGGAGAACCCGACCGGCTGCTACCGCTACGGATTCCGTCCGCCCGAGCCCTGGCCGGACCCGGACCGGTCGGTGCTGCGTTTCGAAGGCGTCGACTCGTTCTTCACGGTGTGGCTGAACGGCACCGAGGTGGGTTCGGCCGGTGGCAGCCGATTGCCGTCCGAGTTCGCCGTGGGCCATCTGCTGCGGCCTGGCACGGAGAACGTACTCGCCGTCCAGGTCCACCAGTGGTCGGCGGGCTCCTATCTGGAGGACCAGGACACCTGGTGGCTGTCGGGCATCTTCCGCGAGGTGTCGCTGCGTACGCGGCCCGCCGGCGCGGTCACCGACTACCACGTGCACGCCGGCTACACGCCCGCGACGGGCGAGGGCGTCCTGTGCGTGGAGGTCGACGCCGACGCCGTGGAGGCGCGCGTACGCGTACCCGAGCTCGGCGTCGACGTCCCGGCGGGAGAGCGCGTCACACTCCCCCGGGTTGAGCCGTGGAGCGCCGAACTGCCGCGCCTGTACGAGGGATCCCTCACCGCGGCGGGGACGGTGGTGCCGCTGCGCATCGGCTTTCGCACCGTCCGTATCGACGGCCATGTCTTCACCGTCAACGGCAGGCCGGTGAAGCTCCATGGTGTCAATCGCCATGAGTTCCACCCCGACCGCGGCCGTGCGCTCACGGAGCGGGACATGCTCGACGACGTCGTTCTGATGAAGCGTCACCACATCAACGCGGTACGCACCAGCCACTATCCGCCGCATCCGTACTTCCTCGGCCTGTGCGACGAGTACGGCCTGTACGTCATCGACGAATGCGATCTGGAGACCCACGGATTCATCCTGGAAGCGGGCTGGCGCGGCAATCCCAGCGACGACCCGGCGTGGGAGGCGGCCTATCTGGACCGCGCCCGGCGCATGGTGGAGCGCGACAAGAACCATCCCAGTGTGGTGATCTGGTCCCTGGGCAACGAAGCGGGCAAGGGACGTAATCTGCAAGCGATGCGCGCCTGGATCTCCGGGCGGGACCCGTCCCGCCCGGTCCATTACTCAGGCGATGTCGAGTGCAGTGACATCTACAGCCAGACCTATCGCGAACACGCCGGTGTGGAGCACATCGGGTCCGGCGGGGAACACCCCGAGAAGCCCTACCTGATGTGTGAATACGCGCACGCCATGGGCAACGGACCCGGTGGGCTGGCCGAGTACCAGCGGCTGTTCGAGACCCACGAGCGGCTGATGGGCGGACTGGTGTGGGAGTGGAACGACCAGTCCCTGCGAACCCGTGATCCCCTCAGCGGCCAGGAGTTCTTCGGCTACGGCGGCGATTTCGGCGAGGAGATCCACGACGGCAACTACATCGCCGACGGGCTGCTGCTCCCCGACCGTACGCCGACACCCGGCCTGCTGGAACTCAAGGCGGTCATCCAGCCGCTGCGCCTCACGATCGCCCCGCGATCCGGCACCGGCACCAGTACCGGAACCGTCACCGTACGCAGTGTGCTGCGGTTCGCCGACACCTCCGCGCTGCGCTTCCTGTACGAGGTGGTTACCGACCAGGGCGTGGTGGACTCCGGACCGCTGGCGTTCCCGGTGATCCCGGCCGGGGGCGAGGCGACCTGTGCCCTGCCAGGTCTCGCGCCCACCGGCCGTGAGACCTGGATCACCGTACGGGCCGTCCTCGCGGCGGCGACCCGTTGGGCGCCGGCCGGGCACGAAGTCGCCTTCGGCCAGGCGCGCGTGGCCGAAGGCACCCCGCCCCAGGAGCCGGAGTCGGCGCTCCGGCAGCCGCGAAGGCCGACCACGACCGACCAGCCCTCCGCTGACCAACTCGCCTTCGGGGAGGGCGTGTTCGACGCCCAGACCGGTCAGCTCCGCTCGCTGGGCGGTACGGAGCTGGAGGGGCCCGTGCTCGACATCTGGCGGGCCATGACCGACAACGACCGTGAGCCCGGGGCCGAACTGCGCGGCTCCGAGGCGGCACGCACCTGGCGTCAGCGCGGCCTGGACCGGATGCGCCATCGCACCGACCGGGTGCGCGCCGACGGTTCGGCGCTCACCGTCCGGAGCCGACTCGCTCCCGCCTCCGAGCAGTTCGGGCTGGTCGCCACGTACCACTGGACCGCCGTGCCCGGTGGTCTGCGACTGCGTCTGACGGCGGCGCCGGACGGCCCGTGGCCCGAGGACATGCCACTGCCGCGCTTCGGTGTGCGGCTGGCGGTACCGGCTGCCTGGAGCGTGGTCCGCTGGTTCGGGCTCGGGCCCGGCGAGTCGTATCCCGACTCCCGCGCGGCGGTACGCGTCGGCCGCTGGGAGCACACCGTCGACGCGCTCCAGTTCCCGTACACGTTCCCGCAGGAGAACGGCCATCGCAGCGAGGTGCGTTGGGCCGAGCTGACACCATCGGACCGGGCCGGCGGCGGAATCCGTTTCGAGGGCCGGCCGCATTTCGGGTTCACGGCGCGCCGCTGGACCACCCGGGACCTCGATGCCGCCCGGCACCCGCACGAACTCGTCGCCCGGGAGCGGGTCCATCTCCATCTCGACCTCGCCCAGCACGGCCTGGGATCCGCCTCCTGCGGCCCCGACACACTGCCGGCCCATCGGCTGACGGCAGCACCCATGGAGTTCACGGTGGTGCTGCACGCGATCCCCTGACCGCAGAAGAACGCCCTCCGAACAGAACGTCCTCCGAAGAGAACGTCCCAAGAAGAGAGCGTCCGAAGAAAACACAGAGAAGCAGAGAAACGGAGAGACACACCATGTCCGAACCCCCCTCCCGCGCAAGCGACTTACCACCCCCGTCCTCCCTCACCCGAAGGCGGGCCGTCGCCGCGCTGGCCCTCGGCGGCGCGGGCGCCGTCGCGTCGGGCTCAGCGGCGTCCGCGTCCTCCACCACGCCGCCGTCCTCCCGTCGCGGACCACGCCTCCTGTCGGCCGAGCGGATCAGTGAGCGCACACTGAACCTGCGGATCGACTCCCCCGCACTCGGCCGCACCGGTAACGCCACCGTCCTGCTGCCACCGGGCTATGACGACGCGCCCGGCCGCCGCTGGCCGGTGCTGTATCTGCTGCACGGCTGCTGCGGAAGCCCCGGCTCGACCGGATGGGGCAACGCCGACGCCATCACGGCCCGGACACCCGCCCTGATCGTGATCCCGGAAGGCGGCCCGGCGGGCTTCTACGCCAACTGGTGGAACCAGGGACGGTACGGGGCACCCGCCTGGGAGACCTTCCACCTCAGCGAGGTCCGCCAGATCCTGGAGCAGCAGGTGCGGGCCGGTGACCAACGCGCCGTGGCCGGGCTGTCCATGGGCGGCCACGGCGCGCTGTACTACGCGGGACAGCACCCGACACTGTTCCGCGCGGCCGCGTCCTTCAGCGGACTCGTCAACACCACGCGTTACACGACCGGAATCCAGAACATCGTCAAGGGCCAGGGCCTCAACCCGCTCGACCTGTGGGGCGATCCCACCGCTCAGGCGGGCCTCTGGCGGCAACACAACGCCTACGAGCTCATCTCCCGGCTGCCCCGCGGCTTTCCCGTCTACGTCAGCAGCGGCAACGGCCTGCCCGGCCCGTTCGATCCCCCGGACCGTACGCCCGACAGCCTGGAGGCGACCCTCGATCTGATGGCCGGGGACTACATAGCCCGCGCGCGTTCCCACGGTCTGAATGTCACGGCCGACCGCTACGGCCCGGGCACCCATACCTGGCCCTACTGGGAACGCTCCCTCACACGTGCGCTCCCGATGCTCGCGTCGGCCATCGGCGCGACGTAAACAACGTGAGCGATGTGACGTCGCTCCGGTTCCCCCCACCGTTGATCCCATCAAGGGGTGACACATGTACCGAAAAGCCCTGTCCGTCCTCTCGGGCGTCGCGTTGCTCGCCACGTGCGCGCTGTCCGCTCTTCCCCGCGACGAAATTCGCGCCGACCTCGTTGCGGCGGCTGATGCCGCGCCGGTCGCCCTGGCCGCCGGCGCCACAACACCCTTCGTGACGGTCGAAGCCGAAACCGGGACGCTCGGCGGCGGCGCCCGCCTCCGCTCCATCAGCCCGGGAGCACCGGCACCGACCGCGGCCTCCTTGGAGACCGAGGCATCGGGCTACGCGCTGGTCGAACTGAAGGCCACCGGTGATTCGGTGACGATACCGAACAGCACGGGCAAGAACGCCAATACCCTCGTGGTCCGCGCCTCCATTCCGGACGCACCGGCGGGCGGCGGCATCACCGCGTCGCTGAACCTCTATGTGAACGGTGTGTTCCGGCAAGCGATCACGCTGAGTTCTCACCAAGCGTGGAACTACCGCGAGGCGACCACCAACCCCGACGACCCCCGCGCCGGCGGGATGCCCTACCGCTTCTACAACGAGTTCCCCGTCTGGGTCACGGGTGCTCCGATCGCCGCGGGCAGCACCATCAAACTCCAGAAGGACGCCGCCAACACGGCTGCCGTCTACGACATCGATTCCGTCGATCTGGAGAACGTCGGGGCCGCACTGGCCCAACCGGCCAATTCGCTCTCCGTCGTGACCTACGGCGCGGACCCGAACTTCTCGAAGGATTCGACGGTCGCCATCCAGGACACGGTGAACGCCGCCCGGGAGCAGGGGAAGTCGGTGTGGATCCCGCGGGGCAAGTACCTGACGAACAGCCTGGTTTCCAAGCCGCTGGACTTCACCGGCGTGACGGTGCGGGGAGCCGGCATGTGGTACACCACCATCTACCGCAAGGTCCCCCTTCCGGCCAACTCGTGGCGCTCGCAGATCCTGGTGGGCTCGGGCACCACACTGACGGACCTTCAGATCGATGCCAACGCCATCTGGCGCGGAATCGGTGGCACCGGCGGCTCGGACTACGGAATCAACGCCAGCGGCGCCGGTGGCTGGCTGGTCGACCGGATCTGGACGCGTCACATCGACGCCAACTGGCTGTCGGGCACCAATGGCGTCATGCGGAACAGCCGTACGGCGGACACCTACGGTGACGGTTTCAACGTCAACAACGGCAACACACCGAATCCAGACAAACTCGGCCGCAACATCACGGTCCAGAACAACTTCGCCCGGAACACCGGTGACGATTCCTTCGCGACGTACTCCGACGCCGGCGCCAGCGGTACCAACGGCCAGATGAGCGGTACGAAGATCCTCAACAACACCGCGATCGCTCCCTGGTGGGCCAACGGCATCCGGGTCGCCGGCGGACAGAACGTCGAGGTGAGAAACAACCTGGTGAACAGCGTGTCATCGAACAGCGCCCTGGAACTGAGCGTGTTCGGCGACACGGGACACCCCTTGGAGTCGGTCACGGTGAGTGGAAATGTCCTGCTCGGCGGCGGTGGCTGGAACGGCGTCCGGCACGGTGTGCGGATCGGCTCACCGTCCAGCACATCGCTGTTCCCGAACGCTTACTCCAACGTCACCATGAGCAACAACATCATGCGCGGAGCCCTCCGCGCGGGCCTCCACATCGATCGGACGCGCGTCAACGTAACGCTGACGAACAACACGATCGACCGTCCGGCGAAGCAGGGAATCTGGATCCCGACGGGAGTCACCGGCACGGGGTCCTTCACGGGGAACACGGTGCAGAATCTGTTCCCGGGCCAGGTCGCGACTCAGAACGACTCACCGGCCACGTTCAAGATCACCGGCTGAGAGTTCCCCGGCCTGACACTCAGTTCCGCTCGCGGTCGAGCATGCGCTCCGGCTTGCCCGGCGCACGCTCGACCGCGACGCGGACCTTGCTTTTTCGGGCGGCCTCGCACAGCACAACACAACCAGGACCGAAGCTGTCCTGGTCCCGTCGTAGCGTCTGTTCTGCGAGGAAGACGTCGGTTCCGCCTCTGGTCCTGGCTTCCGCGTGCACCCACTCACCCTCAGGAATCGAGGATCGTCATGGCCGTGAAGGATCTGGACGACTTCAAGGCGCTGGAGCCGTTCTTCCGCATCGTCGGAAAAGGACTCGACGGGCTGGTCGACGGGGACCATTTCTTCGACTGGTTCACCGAGGACGCCGTCACCGAGTACGTGGTCACCGTGCCCGACTACCCGAGGAGGATCGAGGGCCGGGACGCCCTGGCCGAGCTGTACCGCGGGTATGGGGACACGATGGTCGCGGAGAGCGCCGACGGGCTCGCCGTCCACCATGACCGCGAGACCTCGGTCGTCGTCCTCGAATACGTGGTGCACGGCCGCGCGGTCGGCACGGGACGGGCGTACGACAACCACTTCGTCTCCGTGGTCACCATCCAGGACCGCAGGATCACGCACTGGCGGGACTATCTCGACCCGCTGGCCGTCCTCGACGCCCTCGGAATCGCCTTCCCGGCGCGTCGCCGGTCAGACGCCGGGTAGACGGGACTGTGAAGACACGCTCTAGGTGTATTGCCCTGTCTGACAAATAGCGCCGTCCGCCCGTGGGGCGGGGCTCGCGGCGTCCGGTGCGTGCGATCGCAAGGCGGAGGGTCGTCCTCGTACTGGACGTACGTGGACGAGCCCGACAACGGAGGGGGTCCCTCCCGATCGCCGACCGCATGGTCGTCGGCGCGATGCTCGCCCTGACCGAAAGCTGGCTGGAGGGAAATGTGCCACTGTCCCGCGACGAGGTCACGGCTCGGGCGGTGGCCGCGGCGGTCGCCATCATCGAAGCACTCGGCGGCGGAACGGGCCTGTGACCTGCCGATAGGCGGCGGTAACCGTTAGGCCCTGTCCGGTCGATCCGCCCCACGCACCGTCGGTCTGGTCGACAACAGTGGCCCAGTGGGCGAGCAGGGCTTCCGGCGTCATCTTCCGGTCGTAGTAACCGGCGTTGGTGCCCTGGAAGGTGGTACCCACACGACCGCCCCCCGCGTCGAAGGTGCGTCCGGTCACGGGGCACTGCTCGCCGGCCAGTACCGGGACGACAGGTGAGACGAGCGAGGTGGGGAACTCGGTCCGCATCGTCGCCGCCATTTCCGTGCTCACGAAGGAGTCGGCCATGGGAGTGGACGCCGAGGGCGCGATCGCGTTCGCCTTGATTCCGCACTTCACGCCATCTATGGCCAACGCGCGCATCATCCCGTACACACCGGCCTTGGCGATCGCATAGCTGACGGAGGCGGGGTTGCCGAGCAGACCGTTGCCGGATGTGGTGACAACGATGCGACCGTAACGGTGTGCCACCATGATCGGCCATACCTCTCGGGTGACGTAGAACGTGCCGTCCAGCCCCACCCGACGCACAAGGTCGTACTCCTCGACGGTGACATCGCTCGCACGGGCCACCGCTGGTACCTGGTCGCCCTGGACGTCGCACGGGGCCAGTGGCGTACCTTCCGCGCCGATCGCGTCATCGAGGCACATCCGACCGGTCACGTGACCGACCTCGTCGACCCACCCGATGCCCCGCTGCTTGTCACCCGCACGCTCACCAGCGACTACCCGCTCTACACCACCGTCCGTCTCCCCCTTCCCCTGGACCAGGCCCTGCTGCTCATCCCCCGCGGCCACGGCATCCACCAACCCGACGGCAGCCACGCCACCATCGTCACCATCGGTGGCTCCAGCTCCGACGCACTCGCCACCTACCTGCTCGGCCTCGCGACCCCCCTGCGCGTCCTGTCCCCCGACGACGTCCGAAACGCGCTACGGCGCCGGATCCACGACCTGCTCAACGACAACGAGGCGAAATTCCCGAAAGCCTGACGTGCGGCCAGGCGCCTTCGAAGCCGGTGGGCCGCGTGATCGAGGTGAAGCCGTGTGATCGAGGTGTAGCCGCGTGATCGAGGTGAATGGGCGCGGCGATGTTCACCGGCCGGCCGCCGGTGGACATCCCCGGCCGTTCGCAGCACGCACGCTGATATCACAGGCCTGCCGGGGCGAGGAGCCGGTGCATGTGTGCGGGCGGCAGGTGGGGATTGGCGGCAGCGGTGGCCGCGACTGGTCGGTGCTGTTGAGCGCGAAGTAGCGCGAGGCCGCGAACTCGGCCTCGATCCAGTTCAGCCAGGAGCCATGAGGTAGGCAGGAAGACCAGGCTGTGAGCCACGATGGTGAACTGACCATCGGTGCGGGTGGCGCGACTGTCCTTGATTCCGACCCCGACGCGGAGTACGACGAGATGCTGCTCAAGGCCGAAGCCGGGCAGGCGTCTTGCACAGCTGCCACCACGTGTCGAGTTCGCCGTCCCGGCCTTACGGTCCGGCCGATCAGCCGCGCCTTACGGCCTCTCGCCGGGGACGGACAGGTAAGTCTCGCGCAGCCGGTCCAGCACGGGGTGCTCGGTGGGCAGTTCGGTGTCGTCGATCGCAGCGAGGGCCCGCACGCCGATACTTGTGTTTGTCGCGAACGCGGCTGCCATGCCCTTGGCCTGTTCCAGGGTGACGGTGGCGATCCGGTGTTCGGCGCGCTGCTGGAGCAGCGCCATGGTGACTCCGGGCAGTACAGGAGCCTGTGGCCACACGACCGTGCCGTTCTGGTCGACGAATCCGACGTTCCAGGTGCCGCCTTCGCTGACGAGTCCGTCACGTCCGATGAACAGGGCGTCGTCGAATCCGGCGAGTTGGGCGCCGCGCCGGGTGTGCAGGGCCCCGAAGAGGCCGACGTGCTTGACCTCGGGCAGGTCTCGCTCGTACGGCATGCTCCGGGCACGCAGCGGAGCCGGAGGCATCGCGCCGGCACCGCGCACGGTTACCAGGACCTGCGGTTCCCCGGCGTCCGCGGGGTGTCCCACGTCGACGTTGGGGTCGTAGATGGTCACGCGGACGACGCACGGCCCGGTCTGTCCGTCCAGGGCCTGGCGGACGAAGTCGCGGACACGTGCGGTGTCCAGGTCGGCACCCCACACGGCCTTGCAGTCCTTCGTGAGGCGTTCCATGTGCAGCGACAGGCCGCGAATGCTGCCGTCATCTACTCGCATGGACGTGAAGTGGCCGACGTTGACCAGGGCCAGGGACAGCAGTTCATCGAGGGAGACGGGCTTTCCGTTGAGTGTCGCCATGCCGCCCAGGATGTCAGGAGCGCCGTTGCCGATGGCACTCCGAGCCGGCGGAGTCCGGATCCGATCGCCTGGATCGGCTTGGCCGCGTTCGCCGTCCATGGGGTCGCGCTGATGGCCGCTGCCCGCTCGTACTGGCTGCGGACCCATTCCACCCGCGGGGCGCCCGTCAACGCGGACTGACCGTGGTTCAGGCACCGAGTACCTCGTCGGCGCTCCGGGGCTCTCTGCGTGGTTGCTGGTTGAGCCTGTGGCGCGCGATGGAGGAGTGCCGGTAGACCTTCTCGCGGGCTCGCATGATGTTGCCCAGGGGCGCGTGTTCGGCGGTGACCCGCCAGGGCGTGAAGGACAGCGAGTCCATCTTTTCCAGGTTGTCGGGGCCCGAGATGTCCTGCCGCGGCAGCCACAGCTTGGCCACGGTGACGGACGGGGAAAGCTGCTCGGGCCACTCCACGGTGGTGTCCTCCACCGGCATGCGCTCCAGGTCGGTGCAGAGCTGCACCTGGATGTCGAAGGCGTAGGGCCGCTCCCGCAGCTCGGCTTGCAGGGCCGGTCGGAAGACTTCCGCCGCGGAGGCCGGGTCGATGGTGCGCCGGACCACGGCAGCGGCGAAGGAGGGGTCGGGGGTGATGCGCACCTTGGCGATGTAGTCCCCGTGCCTGACCGCGCCCATCGTCCAGTAGCTCGACAGCAGTACGTTGACCGGTGGGATCTTTGACAGGCGCACGAAGGCCAGGAATTCGTCCCATGCCCAGTCGTCCTGGTCCAGCGTTCCCTTTCCGGTCACGAACTCGGCGAAGAAGCGATGTGCGCCGGGTCGGCCCTGAGAGAAGTAGGCAGGGGCGTTCAGGAACAAGTCCTGGATGAACAGGTAGTGCTCGACTGTGTTGCAGAAGAAGATGGGCGCGTTGATGTTGGCGTAGTCGAATGTGCCGGTGTCCGGCTCGTCTTCGAGCAGCGTCGGGCCTTCGATGCCGAATATTTTCAGCGCGAGTCCGGTGGCACTGCCCAGTCGCGCGTCGGCTCCGGCGTGAGGCGAGCCGTTGGAAAAGCGGATGAGTGCGTCGTGGGTTCCCGGAATCGCGTAGATGCCCTGGGCGTACTCGGGGGGAAGTCCGTCCAGGATCTCCACCTGCCCTCGGAGGAGCCCGTAGCCCTTGGCATGGGCGTCGCGGAGGGCCCGACCAGTGCCACCGGCCTTGACGGAGTCGGCGATGTAGCTCTCGGTCTTTTCGATCACCGTCCGCAGGTTGCGGTCGAAGTACGGGTCGTCGTCTTCGACGTCCGGCGTGTAGGGAACGAAGTGTGCTGCCATGACGTCGACCTCTCGTCGGAGACCGTGGTGGGACCTCAGGGGCAGGAACTCGCCCCTCAGCCCTCAGTCCTCCAGTTCGGCAAGCCAGCGCAGGGCTCGCAGACCCGGCACGAAGCAGTACTCACCGCCCCGGGTGACTACGAAGCTGGGCAGGTTCCGCAGACGGCGCCGGACCGGCTTCTCCGGGATGGTGACGCTGCCTGTTCCGCCGTGATGTCCGGCTACCGGGTCCTTCTCGCCGGGGTGGCCGATGAAGTTGCCGTCGTTGACCCACTCGGCCTTGATGAATTCAAACTGTCGTTCAAGATGGGCACCGATGAAGACTCCGACCAGGCCCCGGTCGGCGCCATCGTCCTCCAGCACGCCCTCCGGTAGCGGCGGGCCGTAGGTGGTGCCGCGGCGGATGAGGCGATGCATCCGTGCGTCGCCGATGATGGTGGAATCGCGGGGGTTGTTGCGCCGGATGTGCGCCCCGGCGGGGCACCGGAAGCCGCGATCGTCATTCTCCCGGTACAGGAAATTGTTGTTGCGGTGCGGATCGGCACCCAGCTCCGGGTCATCGTGCTCCGGCGTCAGCGTCAGCGGCGCCCCGCTGGGCCAGCGCCCGACCATCTTCGCCGCCACGAGTGCCTCCTCCTCGGCGCTGGAGGTGTTCGCGCGCAGATACTTACGCCAGGCCGCCACGTTGGTGTGGACCTTGCGCACGGCCGCGTAGGTCCCGTTGCGCCCCAGTACATCGGGGCTGGGCATGGGCGGCGTGCTGCCGGTTTCGTCGGGGTAGCCGAGGATGAACTCGCCGGCCTTGATGGGGGCTTCCCGCGGGTTGGAACCGGGCAGTCCGACGCCCTCGATGTTCGGATGGCTGATGCCGTCACGGAAGCCGAAGGTGGTGCGCCCGGTCGGGAGTTGGTGGACCTCCTGCTGCCAGATCACCTGGACTCCGGGCGTGTCCTCGTAGGCGACGCGGGCCCGCTCCAGCTCCCTGTCCAGCTGCGCCGCATCGGAAGAGAGTGCGCTCAACGCGATATGAACATCGCCCGTTCCGAACGGTGCCTCCCAATGGGCCGGGGCACTCTCGCCCACATCACCGATCAGCTCGGCACGAGCGGCCATGCCCTCACGAAACGCCCCCGGAAAACTGTCCAGCGATTCCTGAGGCACCCCCAGAGCCCTCAGCCCTTGATAGGTGAACGCCACAGCCACCCAGGCATCCTGGCCCTGGTCCGCGCCGGGCAGACCGCCCGAGGTCAGCGGGAGCAGCCGCCGCAGCAGGGCGCGCCCTGCATGGCGGTCATCGACCCGCAGGAAGACGAACTTTCCCTCGTACGGAACCGGCCGTGGACGCAATGCGCCGCTTTGGACGTCATCGATCTCGACGTGCACCCTGGCCGCGCTGCTCCTTGCCGACCTTGCCGCCGTGTTCATGATCGCCTGTGCCTCCATATCGGCCTCTGCCTGGGCAAACCCGTGGGGCCGACCCGCACCTGAAGCGGTCCACCGATGCCGGGTCGGCTCTGGGGGTTGGTTGTGTCCGACTTCCAGGTTTTGAAGACGCGAGCCAGGCGGGACTTTCGCAACACGCCCTAGGTCCTGTCTTCAAAGTAGCGCCGTCCGCCCGGAGGGTGGGCTCGGCGGCGGTCGGTGCGTGCGATCGCAAGGCGGAGGGTCGCCCCAGTACTGGATGTACTGGGGTGATCCCGACAACGCGGCGAGCGTGCGTGCCGGGCGTCGCCGAGCAGGCGGGACTTTGAAGACAGGGCCTAGGCCGAGGCTTCCGCCAGCAGCTTCTGAAAGGCCGGCGTGCCCACCAACTCCGCGTTGGCCGGGTTGTCGAGCGCCGCTCTGAACTCAGGGGTGTCCAGCACTTCCTGGAACGCGTCGTCCACACGCTGGTCCTTATAGATCTGCTGAACGGTCAGATCGGGATAGGCGCTGACGAAGACCCCCGCGGGTTCCTGCTGGGCGACGAACCAGTCCTTCACCCCCGGGTCGGTGACGCCGGGGAACCCTTCACTGTGCGAGAAAACCTTGTCGAAGCGGGCCCCGACCACCGTCTGGGCGAAGTCGTCGATATACGTGTCCCAGGAGCCGTCGAAGACACTGGCGAACATGAACCGGGTGTCGTTGTCGAAGATCACGTGCCGTGCGTCATGCAGGGTGCCGATCTGGCGCACCGCCGCATGGACGTTCTCGCCGGCCGCCGCGTCGGCGAGCGCGGCGAGATCCTTACGCAACGCATCCGCATGGCCCGGCTTGATCTTGGTAAAGACGGTGAACTCGCTGGAGACCCCATCCGACCTTCCCGGGCGCTCGGGGTGAGCGGACCGGGCCGCACCTGTCGTCGCAGTCATTGAGATTCTCCTGCCACGGATCCATCCGAGGGTCACCAAGTGCCCGGACATGGGGCACCATCGCCCTCACCTCTCCATCCTGACCACATCCGCGCCGCCTCGCATCCCGGCGCGGAACATGGTTACTGGGAGTAGCTGTCGAGGGCTCCGGTACTGCGAGGTCCAGCCTGCCCGGTTCGCCATTCCTCGCCATTTCTTACCATTCCCGACATCGACCACATCGGCCGACTGCGATCCGTGCCCGATATGCCGCCTAAGCGCGCCTCGTCCGTCATCCGTCACGGTGCCGAGTGAGAGCGTTTTCGGGTGCCGGCTTGGCTGTCGAGCTCGACAGAGGACCACCGTCCCGGCAGAGGGACCACCGCAATGAGCAGGCCAAAGCCCTCGCGCTCGGAAAAGCTCCCGAGGACAGATTCGGAAGGGCGCAGGAACATGGAACGGGGAGCCGCCGAGTCTGTCGTCGCCATCCTTCTCGGGCGACCGCTCCGGCTGCCCGTAACCGGATTGCGCGACGAGAGGATCAGCGGTCCGGAACATCGTGCCGGGCTACGGGACGGCGCTGATCGCTGAGGGTGCCATCCCGAAGGACCGCCTCCGGAGGCGGCGACCCAGTTCCGGGGCCCTTGCGACACGCCTCGAACACGTCCACAACAGTTCCATGCCTCCGCGTGCGGGCGATCGGGTCACCCACTCCCGTCCGCCGTCGCTCAACTCGATCGCCGCCCCGACCCCCGCCTGGAGGCAACCATGGGAAAAGTTCTCGGTGACGTTCTGGGGCTCGCGGCCGGCGTCGCGATCAGCCCGCTCCCCATCATCGCCATCATCCTCATCCTCGCCACGCCTCGGGGACGTCTCAACGGACTGCTCTACGCCGCCGGCTGGATCCTGGGACTCTCGGCACTGGGCGCGGTGATGCTGGCGATCGCTTCCCCCGCAGGTGCCTCCGCCCACAATCACCCGGCCACCTGGGTGGGAGCCCTCAAGCTCGCTCTGGGCGTATTCCTCGTCCTCTTCGGCGCCCGGCAGTGGCACCGGCGCCCAACGGATCCCTCGCAAGCCCGGCTGCCGAAGTGGATGAGCGCGATCGACCGCCTCACGCCGATCAAGGTCTTCGCACTCGGACTGGCCCTGGCCGCGCTCAACGCCAAGAACGCCCCGCTGACCATCGCCGCGGGCGCCACGATCGGCTCAGCCGGACTGCCGGTCGGGCAGCAGATCGCATCGCTGGCGATCTTCGTCCTGATCGCCACCCTCGGCCTGCTGGCCCCGCTGGGGGTCTTCCTCCTCGGAGGAGAGCGAGCCAAAACCACGCTCGGCAATTGGAAAGACTGGGCAGCCCAGCACAATGTCGCCGTGATGGCCGCCCTGTTCTTCGTTCTCGGGTTGAAACTGCTCGGCGACGGCATCTCCATCCTCACCTCCTGACAGGCTCACCCGAGCGTGGTCGTGTGGTTCGAGCACAGACGTACACAGACATGCACAGACAGCAACGCGCTCAGCACCGCGTTGAAGACCTGAACAGCCACACCCCGCTGTACCGTCCGAGCGGCGGGGAGGCCCCGGTCCGGGCGTTGGACGCCCACGGCGTACTCAGCTCCGGCGACAGCGGTGACGTCCTGACATTGACGCACCGGGCGGTCCCGTTCGCGGCTCATCTCCCCTGCGCCCGGAGGTTAGCTGGTCGACGGCGGCGAGGGGCACCGGGTTTCCTCCACCAGGAGCGCCCACACCCCGAAGCCCCCGAGGCGACGCGGCTTTCCCAGATGTGCGTTGCTCACGCGCCGGCGATGTCCCGGATCTTCTTGGCCCGGTTGCGGTGTGCGGCCTGCTTCGCACGGTTGCCGCAGATCGCCATGCTGCACCACCTGCGGACGCGCCCGCGGGTGTGGTCAACGAACATGAGCGTGCATGCCGGGCCTTCGCAGGCCTTGACGTCGGAGAAGTCCTCCTCGCTGAGGAATCTCGCCAGCGCTTCGCCGATGGGCAGCAGCAGTGAGTCCGGTGAGCGCCAGCGGCGTGTCCTGCGCAGTTGGAGACCTGGTGCGTTCCGCTGTCGCGCGAAGTCGAGCTGGAAGAATCCCTCGTCTCGTGCGAGCAGCCGGTTCAGGGGTGCCAGTTCTGCCAGGCACTCCGCTTCCAGAGGCCTGCCCTTGTGTTCGCGGACGAACGTCCGGAACTCCTCGCGCAGGCTCCGCGCCTGGGCGGCGACCGCGTCGAGCTCGCCGGGCATGGCCTGCTCCCGCAGCGATGCGAGTGTGTCGGGCGAAACCAGCTCCGCCTGCCCCAGCCAAGCCAGCAGTCCGGCGCCGTCCTCGATCCAGTCGATCTGGGTGTCGACAGGTGTCGCGACCGAGTTGAGGAAGTCCAGACCGGGCGAATCGGCCAGGAACAGAGCGGGAGTGTGTTGGGCCATCCTGGCTGCCCTTCCTGTGGGTGAGTGGGTGTGGCTTCAGCGTTGGAACGTGACACTGAAACGCGACAGTAACCCCCTTGGGTTGATTTGACAAGTTACCGGGACGCTCATAACCTGGAAATTGAGATCAGGACGGTTACTCATTGAAGTGCGCCGGCTCGCCGAGCAGGCCTTCCCGGAAGGGACAGCCAATGCCTGAGAACGACGTCAGAGTGGTACTGGCCCATGGCGCGTGGGCCGACGGGTCGAGCTGGAACAAGGTGATCGCGGGGCTCGGATCCGAAGGAGTGAAGTCGGTTGCCGCGCCGCTGCCGCTGACCTCACTGGCCGACGACATCACGGCGCTCGACAGGACGCTGGAACTGGTCGACGGTCCGGTGGTACTGGTCGGTCACGCCTACGCGGGCGCGGTCATCGCCTCGACGAACGACGAGAAGATCGCCGCACTGGTGTACGTCGCCGCACTCGCACCGGAACAGGGCGAGACGGTGGCCGACGTCTTCTATCGAGCGGAACCGCACCCCCTGGCACCCAAGATCGGCCCCGATCGCCATGGACTGATCCAGCTGCCCGAGGATGCCTTCGCCAACGCATTCGCCCAGAACGCCTCGGAACAGGAGCAGGCGCAGCTGGCCGCTACGCAGCGGCCTCTAGCGGCCGCGGCCATCGACGTCCCGGTGGGGCGTCCGGCCTGGAGGGACCGTCCGAGCTGGTTCCTGGTGGCCGAGGAGGATCGCATGATCCCCGCGGACACCCAGCGGTTCATGGCCCGGCGGATGAAGGCCCAGGTGCGCACGGCCCCCGTCGATCACCTTCCCATGCTCACGGCGCCGGGGGTGGTCGTCGACATCGTGATGGAAGCCGTGCGCGAGGCCGGGTCGGAACGGTGACGGATCAGGGCGATGCTACGGCGGTCACCCGGAAACGCGCACGGCACGTAACCCCCCAGGCATCATTTGGATAGTTATCTATAGAGCCGATTCCAACAGTTCTCGCGCGTAGGCCACGCTCCGTTGGCCGCAGAGAAAGGAAGTGGGAACGTCATGGTTGACATCGCATACCGCACAGCTGACGTGGACGGCCTGAAGGTGTTCTACCGGGAAGCCGGGGCACCGGAGGCGCCCACGCTGCTCCTGCTGCACGGTTTCCCCTCATCGAGCCACATGTTCCGCGAGCTGATCCCCCTGCTCGCCGACAGGTTCCACATCGTCGCCCCTGACCTGCCCGGCTTCGGCAAGTCGGACATGCCCCCACGAGACGATTTCGACTACACCTTCGAACACATCACGGATGTGATCGACCGTCTGACGGAGGTACTGAGCCTGGACCGCTTCGCACTGTATGTGTTCGACTACGGCGCGCCGGTCGGATTCCGGATCGCCGCCCGCCATCCCGAGCGGATCAGCGCGATCGTGTCGCAGAACGGCAACGCGTACGAGGAAGGCCTGAGCGAGAACTGGAATCCGGTGCAGGCGTACTGGAAGGACCCGTCGCCAGCCAACCGGGAAGCGATCCGGACACTCGTACAGCCGGAAACGACGGTCTGGCAGTACCAGCACGGCGTGCCTGACGAAACACGGGTCAGCCCGGACGGCTACGGGCTGGACAACCACTACCTCGCGCGCACTGGCGCGGACGAGATCCAACTCGATCTCTTCCTCGACTACGCGAGCAACGTCGCCGCGTACCCCATGTTCCAGGAATACTTCCGGACCAGGAGGCCACGACTGCTCGCGGTGTGGGGCAGGAACGATCCGTTCTTCCTGCCCGGCGGGGCCGAAGCCTTCAAGCGTGACATCCCCGAAGCCGACGTTCGATTCGTCGACACCGGCCACTTCGCCCTGGAAACCCATGCCGAGGAGATCGCGACGGCGATTCGCGGCTTCCTCACCAACTAGGCGCTGTCCGGTCGATCTTCGCGGATCAGGCCGCGGCGTCTGGTGCGTGCGATCGCAAGGCGGAGGATCGTCCGCGTACTGGACGTACGTGGACGACTCCGACAACGCGGCGAGCGTGCGTGCCAGGCGTCGCGGGCCCGCGAAGATCGACCGGACAGGGCCTAGGGTCCTGTCCGGTCAGCGAGAGGTCGGTGTGCGGATCGCGCACGGCGGGATCACATCGCCCCACCCGGCCGCCGGCACAGGAGAGCCCGTTGCCTGCAAGGGTTCATGAAGTGGTCCCGACCGGGCGGACAACTCGATTTCAGTGAAGGATCTCAGCGAAGGAAAGGAGAAGTGTCATGTCGAACTCAGTAGCAGTGGTCACCGGGGCCAGCCAGGGTATGGGGCGCTCCACGGCGATCCGGTTGGCGCGGGACTTTTCTTCGATCGTGCTCGTCGCACGGAACCGAACCCACCTGGAGGAGACAGCCGCCCACGTGCGAAAGGAAGGGGCCGAGGCTCTCGTCATCGACCTGGACCTTTCGGACCGAGCGGCGGCCTCGACGGTGGTCGGGCAGACACTCGATGCCTTCGAACGCATCGACGCTCTGCTCAACATCGCGGGTGCGGTGCCCCAGATCGATCTGTTCGAGATGACGGACGAGCAGTGGGACGCGGGCCTGGGTCTCAAGCTCCACGGGGCCCGGCGACTGACGATCGAGGCATGGCCGGCGCTCATCGAGACCAAAGGTTCCGTCGTGCTGATGTCGGGGAACTCCGCCATCTTTCCCAAGGCGCCCTACGCGGCGGTGGGCACGATCAACGCGGCGATCGCCGCCCTCGCGAAGGCTTTCTCCGACCGTGGTATCGCCGACGGCGTCCAGGTCAACAGTGTCCTGCCCGGCCCTGTTATGACGAATCGCCGCCGCTCGTACCTTGAGCACTGGGCGCCCAGCCACGGCATGACCGTCGAGGAAGCCATCGACGAGTTCCCGCGGAAGGCCGAGATCGGACGCTACGGCCGGCCGGAGGAGATCGCCGAACTCATGGCTTTCCTGGTCTCACCGGAAGCCCGCTGGATGACCGGCTCGATGCTCCGCATGGACGGTGGCGAGGTCAAATCCGTCTGATCGCGCAACCGTTCTCGATCTTCCAGTGGTGAAGAAGGGGCGGGCCAGGCCGGGTTCCAGCGCCAGGCCGCCCACCGGTCGGCTTCCGCGAACGGCCCGGCCCGCTCTTCGAGCATGGTGAGGACCTGGTCGCGGGCGAACCGCACCGCCTGGTGCTCGGTGTCGGTGACGGTGCCCAGACGCCGGCGGCCGCTCGGCCGGCCCGACCGGTTGAAAGGCAAGCGGCTCCACTGAAGCGAACAGATCGACTGTTCACTCCACCGTTGGGATTAATCGCCATTCCACAGGTGCGTCTTAGCCGGTTTCGCCACAGAGAATCCTTACCGTGGCCTGCGCTATGCAGGGCCCGCCTCCGACGCCCGTCCTGCCCTTGTATCGACCACGAAAGGAGTGAGCGTGAACGCTCGCTTCGACGTAAAGCGAAAAATGGCGCTTGGGGTCACAGCGCTGGTCGCGATCGCCGTCTCGGCTGTTTCCGGATCGGCATCCGCCGTCACCAGCGGAAACCTGGGGAGCTCGGACCATTGGGGAGTCATCACCCGCAACACGATCGGCTCTCCCGTCGCCGCCTTGAGGAACGGCCCGTTCGGCTCGTTCGGCGTAAAGGGCCCCTCTGCGAGGCCGCCCTACGGACGGGGCAGCCTCGGAATCGAGGTAGCGGACAAGTCCACCTCCCTCACCCCGCCCAGTGAACAGGTCGAGTTCGGCAACGAGGTCGATTTCTTCGGTGACCGGGTATTGGCACTGAAGCAGGTCGGCTTCCACGTCTTCCAGACCGGCGAGAACGTCTCCTACGGTGGCCCGGGGAACATGCCGAACATCAGGTTCGAGATCAATCCGAACCTCACTGCGGCCCCCGCCACCACCTACTCCTCCATGGTGTGGAACCCAGCCCCATCCCCGGTGACGGACAGATGGAGTCCCTACCTGAACGCCACCACGACCGGCACGTGGTACCTCACGGGCAATGCGGGGACCGTGACCGGCTGCAACCTGACCGCCCAGTGCACCTTCCCGCAGCTGAAGACCAAGCTCAACGACGGCGGCGCGCAGCCGACTATCTACACCGCCGGGGTGGGCAAGGGCCGCGACTACATGTGGATCGGCGCTGTCGACGGCCTGCGGATCAACGGGACCGTCTACGACTTCGAGGCCAACGGAGTCAGAACTCGTCGCGCCGGCTGAGCGAGGCACACAGCGTGGGTGGCGCCGTCCGCGGCCGTGGTGGCGGTGGATGCGCTCGGTGTCCACCGCCATTTCCAGCGCGGTGACGGCGAGGGTACCCGGCGAGCCCTTGGCCGGGTGGAAGCGTTCGTCATCCAGATGCCGCAAGGACCGCATGCCCTCCGCGGGGGGGCCGAGGCGCCCGCCGGGGGGAGAGGTAGGGGGGGGGGGGGCGCCCGTTGAGGGGGCGGGGGCCAGGGGGCCGAGGGGATACGGGTTTTTTGTCGGGGCGCCGGCGTCCAGGTAAG
>NZ_JBHUBB010000010.1:0-130193 GCF_042789485.1 Streptomyces sp. NPDC056835 | reverse complement strand
GGGCGGGTCACCCCCGCATTTCCGGGGGGGGGGCGGGGGTGGGACCCGGGGCCGCCTTGGGGGGGGTGCACGGTTTCGACATCATGTCGCCCCAGGCACCCCTGCCCCGCGGCGCGGCCCCTGGGCCCCCCCGCGGAGGAAGAGTAAGGGGGTGGTCAGCCGCTCTTGCAGGGGACGTGGCCATGCTGACCGTCGTGATCCGTGTTTTCGGACGCGACGCCGTCGTCCTGCTACGCCGGATCGCGGCCGCTGGAGTCCGCGCCGGGAATCGACCGACACGGGCAAGTCGATGTCCCCGGCCGCTTCCGCCCTGGCCCGGGCGGCCCGGAGCATCCGCTCGAACGTCCCGTCCAGAGCCCAGCGACGGAAACGGGTGTGCAGCGTGGCTCACGGCCCGTACCGCTCAGGAACATCCCGCCAAACCGTCCCGGTCCCCAACTTCCACACGATCCCGTTGAGCACCGTGCGGTCGTCCAACCGCCTCCTGCCCCGCATCGTCCGCACGACCAACGCGACTGAGTCGGTCAACGCGCGGATCCGACGGGTGGTCAAGGCCCGCGGACACTTCCCCAACGAGCAGGCCGCGCTGCAGCCCGTCAGTAACCAACAACCCAGTTACACCGCTCGTTTGACAGACCCGTCCTTGGTCCTGAACCATCGCAACCGTCATGTCTCGGGCAAACCGGTGCTGGAGAAGATCCGCGTCCCCGACTCGGGCCGGGCAGGCCCCGCAAGAAGCCGGACAGCCTGGCTGCGGAAAAGACCTACAGCAACGGGCCCTGCCGCAATCACCTGCGCCGACGCGGCATCTGGCACATCGTCCCCCAAACGGCTCAAGAACTCCCGAGCCGTCGCCACCCGATACGACAAGCGCGGCTACGTATTCCTCGGCACCTCCACCGCGGCAGCCCTCGTCGTCCGGCTCCGGACATGATCGGCCGGACAAGTCCTAGCAGGCGACGTCGGAGCGAAGGAGGGAAATCAGCAAGGTGTTCGACGCATCCGTCGGCAGTCTTTGACAGGAGAAACTACCAGGATCCTTCCAGTATCTCTTCGAAGATGATGTTCCATTCCGAGATGGGGTCCTCGAAGGGAATGCTGTCGAACTGCTCGATTTTTGATCGTGTTTGCTGCGCGAGTGCTTCCTCGTCGTCGACGGAGTTCCGCTCGGCTTGGTAAGTCCGCAGGGCGCAGAGGCTGTAGATCAGGGACTCGACGTCGCGGTGCATAAGGAGATGTCGTGAGGTGCCTTCCGGGAAGGCGTAGACGTTCTCGGTGTCGGGGTCGAGAGCCAGGATTGAGTCGTTGAAGTAGCCGAGGACGAGCCATTTTCGCGCCTCGGTGGGGTATGGGCGTTCGGTGGGTGCGAGGAACTCGCCTAGATACACGGAATCCCGGCTGGGGTTTTTGACATCCATGCGTGACAGGAAGAGGTCGTCATGCGGGAGTCCTACTTCGTGAAGGATGCGCATCGAGCGTGACGGCGCGGCGGGGTTTTTTTGTGCTTCTCGGGGGAACAGAACGATGCCTTGGAGTCCGAAGAGGCGGATGATCTCGCCCGAACTGACGAAGTAGTGCATGGGTTGACCTTACTCGTACTTGGGGACGTGGGGATGGAGCCCGATCCGACGGCTGCGCACACACCGGCAGAATTCGTCGCCATGATGGGGTAGTTACGCGGCCGCGCGTATCTCCTCCAAAGCCCGCGGGGTTGTTTGTTGTTGGGGAGGTCCCCCTTGCGAATACACAGAGCGACAGCATTGAGGGGCTATGTGGGGTGAACTCGGTCCCGTAGTTTCCCAGTAGCTCGGACTGCCCGTTAGGGCCTGTCCGAGGGGTCATGTGGGCAAGGTGATCCAGGTCACCGCCCGCGTCCACGAGAAACGGAATCTCCGGACGGTAGGTATGCGTCACGAAGAACGGCGGATCGATCCACGACCCGCGCGGCTACAGCCTCAACGACCGGCCCCGCTCCCCTCGCATCAACCGTAACGACTGCGGCTGACCCCGAATGTCTCCCCCCGCAAGGACCGAATTCGGAATTGCGGCACTGGCGGCATACGTCCCTGATCACGGAGAACGTGTCTGATGACAGCCCCGACCGTGTCGCCGTCCAGCGGGCGGGCGGCGAGCTCGGCCAGGAACCAGCGGCGTTTCCGCTCGGTGGCGCTGTCTGCGAGTTCGGCTGTGAGCGGTGTGCTGTCAGCTTGTGGGCCGGGTACGCAGGAGGGCGGCGATGTCGAACGGTTCGACGCCGCTTTCGACAAGGCGGTGAAGGGCACAGGGGTGGCTCCGCGCGGGGCAGGGGACGGTTCACGCTAGAGCGGCCAAGTCCCAGTCGAGGTCCCAGAGCTTGGGGCCGTCGGTGTCCATCGGGCCGCCTGTGGTGAGCACGAACTGGTCGTGGGCGGGGAGAACGGCGCACGACGCCCCTGTCGGATGGGCTTCGATCACTCGGATACAACGGCCGGACTTGGTCTGCCAGATCCGGAGGTTGCCGGCTATGTCGACGGACACCGCGAAACGCCCGTCCTGAGTGAGGTGGGCGTCGACCGCCCAGCCGGGAATCGGGTCGAAGGTACGCACACACCGCCCACTGGCCGTGTCCCACAGTCGGATCCCCGCGTTCTCACGGCCGCTGCCGCACAAGGCGAAACGGCCGTTGGAGCTCAAGCTGACCGACATCAGTTGGCCGTTCCCGCCCAAGGTGCGCACGCACTGACCGGTCCGCAGATCCCACAGCCGGACGGTGTCGTCCCAGCCCGCCGACGCCGCCGTACGGCCGTCGAAGGTGCTGCTCAGGGCGCTGACCTCCGCGGAGTGTCCGGGCATGGCGTGCAGACGGCGCGGTTCGGCCAGGGCCAGGTCCCACAACTGGAGACTGCCGTCGTAGCCGCCCAGCAGGATCCGGTCGTCGTCCGCCGTCCAGTGCGGGGAGCGGATCGCGTAGTCGCCGCCGATGCGTCGGATCTCGCCGGTGTCCCGCTGCCAGAGATAGAGCTCGGAGCTGGTCATCTCCGCGTTGTTCGCCATGAGCATCTGGATGTCCACCTGCACCATCAGGACCCGCGTGCCTCTGATGGCCAGGTTCCGCAGGAGTTTTCCGGTGCTGAGCCGTCGGCCTTCGAGGCGGGCGCCCGTGGCGACGTCCCACACCTGAACCTCTTCCATGCCGCCGGTGACCGCGAATCGGCCGTCGGCCGACACGTCGACATGGTTCTGCTTCGCGGTACCGAGCGTGCGCGTCTGGGACACGCTCCGCAGGCCGACTCGGGTGGTGTGCCGGCCCAGCTTGCGCCAGGCGGCAAGGACCTCCGGCGCCCGTTCGTAGCCGCGCTCCGCCCGCGCTTGCGTGAGCCCCTTGAGCGCGTCGGAGTACCGGCCGTCCGAGATCGCGCGCTCGGCCCGGGCGACCAGTGTGCGTACCCGCTCGGCGGTGCTGTTCAGATCGGACTGCGGGCGGGGCCGGCTGATCTGCGCGCTGGAGTGATAGGCGCCGGGCAGCTCCCAGATGCGCAATGTGTGGTCCTTGCCCAGGGAGAGCCCGAGCTTTTCATTCCCGGGAACGTCGGGAAGTGTGACGAACCGGACGTCGCACACGTCACCGTCATGACCGCGGAACGTGCGGACGCAACGACCGGTGTGCAGGTCCCAGTAGCGCACGGTCTGGTCTCTGGACCCGGAGAGCAGGAACCGGCTGTCGGACCGCAGCGCCAGATTGTCCACCCCTTCGGTGTGTCCCCTCATGGTCCGGACGCAGTGGCCCCGCTCCAGATCCCAGACGCGGATCGTGGTGTCGAGGATGCCCGCCGAGACCATGAGCCGTCCGTCGGCGCTGAGGCACAGGGCGTTCATGGAGAAGGGCTGCCCGGCGACGAACTGCCTGAGGCACCGGCCGGAGGTCACGTCCCACAGCCATCCCGTGCCGTACATGGCGCTGCTGGACACCACTCTGCGACCGTCGGGGCTCACCGTGGTTCCCTCCGAGTCGCCGTCGTCGACGGCGGCCGGGTATCCGGTGAACTTCCGCGGCGGCACGGCGAATCCGCTCTGCGTGGACTTCACGAAGATGGTCCCCGGCGGAGCCTTGGGCAGGCAGCCCGAGAGCGTCGGCATCGTTGCCGGCAGTACTTGTGGAACGAATTCCCGGATCTGCACATCCACCCCGTGGTCCGAACCTGCACCGTCCTTCTGGCCGCCACCGTATGGTGCCCGTTTCGGGACCGGTCCCGAGCATGGCTCGGTAACCCATCACAGCTCTCTCACCGGCGCGCCGGAGCGCTCGGTACCGGTCCCGGGCGACCGGTGTTCCGATTTCGGCATGCGGCAGACGAAGAAGCGCGTTCCGAAGACCGATGGTGGCAGGCGTACGGCGGCACGACGGCTGTGGGAGACCGCGAGCGACGAACTCGTGCGCTGGGCGGTGAAGGCGTCGGCGACGGGGGCCGTGTGGCCTGGGTGGCCTACTGGATCGACCACTACTGAGGACGGGAACCGGCCCTGGACGCGGCCGGCCCGGCGCAGCCGTCAGGCCGATGCAGTCGGGGCCGGCTCGCCCGGTGAACTGCGTTGCCTTACCGATCCTGATCGGTGACTTTCCGCAGGCCAGGTGCGGCGTCCGCCACGCCAGATCCCGCGCCCCCTGGGTGCACGCCGGCACCCTGATCGGAGGTGGGGGCAGGTGCGGCTGACGGCGTGGCCGCGTCGTCATGTAATTCCATCGAGTTGCGTTAGTCAATACGTTCGACAGCGCGAACGCGGGCGCATCGAGCGGGACTTGAGGGTGTCCTGACTTCGGGGCGAGGAGTTGAGGGCAGGGCCGCCGGTGATGCGCCGTGTGATGCGGCGGCGGGACCGTGGAGCAGGCTCGATTGGCCTTCCGCACGCACTCCCGGCGGCTCGGCGGCATCTCTCATTGCACATGACATGGAGTTTCGCGTTGTTTTCCGCCTATACCTCCCCGTCGCGAGGAACGGCCTTCGCGCACCCCTCTCTCAACTTCGTCCAACATATTGACAAACTTCGGCGCCGGTTCATACGTTCAGATCGCAGCCGGTTCAACTCGGTCCGAGCGGAGGTAGCTGCTTCGCCCCGGCCTGTTGGGCGACCTCACCCGACCCCGATCGCCGCACACTGCCGTGCGGCGCCGATGGGAGCGCGCATCACCTTGGCCAGCGACAACCGCCGAGCACTCGTCCTCCGCGGTGGATGGGACGGGCATCAGCCCGTAACGATCAGCGACGGATTCGTCCCATTCCTCAAGGAGCGGGGATTCACCGTCGAGACCTCCGGGGACCTCGCGGTGTACGAGGACGCGGAGCGCTTGGCCGCCACCGACCTGATCGTGCAGTGCTGGACCATGGGGACCATCACCCGGGAGCAGAGCACCGGCCTTGCCACCGCGGTACGCGCGGGCACCGGGCTCGCCGGCTGGCACGGCGGCATCATCGACTGCCCCCACACGCTCGCAGCAACAGGAGACCCCCTTCATGCATGACGACCGGAAGCTGGTCGAAGCACGTCTGGAACGCGTCCTCAGGGAACGCATCCGGCCGGCCGTCCACCCCGTCACGACACCCCTGGCCGTGGAGATCTGGTCCACCGCGGGCGAACCCGTCCCCGTAGCCGAGGGGTTGGCGGCACCGACCGTCCCCATCGCCCCCGGCACACCGTGGGGCCTGCCCTGGGGAACCAGCTGGTTCAAGGTCACCGGCTCCGTCCCCGCCGAGTGGTCGGGCCGTACCGTCGAGGCCGTACTCGACCTCGGATTCACCCCGAGGACCCCGGGGTTCCAGTGCGAGGGCCTCGTTTACCGGCCCGACGGCACCCCGGTCAAGGGACTGCACCCGCGCAACGCGTACGTCCGTGTCGGGTCACCGGCGACGGGCGGGGAGCAGGTCCACTGGCACATCGAGGCCGCCTCCAACCCCGATCTCGACGCGAGCGGGGTGCCGTTCCAGCCGACGCCGATGGGCGACAGGGCCACGGCGGGCGAAGCTCCCCAATACGTGCTCGGCGAGATGCGGTTGGCCGTCTTCGACGAGACGGTGTGGAACCTGGTCATGGACCTGGAAGTCCTCGGCGAGCTCATGGCGGAGCTGCCCCTCGACGGGGCACGCCGCTGGGAGATCCTGCGCGCGGTCGGCCGGGCCCTGGACGCGGTCGACCTCCAGGACGTGAACGGCACGGCCCAGGGGGCGCGTGACGAACTCGCCGGTGTGCTCGCCGCGCCCGCCGCGCCCGCGGCGCACCGCATCAGTGCTGTCGGGCATGCCCACATCGACTCCGCCTGGCTGTGGCCACTGCGCGAGACGGTCCGCAAGGTGGCCCGTACGGCGTCGAACATGACGGCGCTCCTCGATGAGGAGCCCGACTTCGTCTTCGTCATGTCGCAGGCCCAGCAGTTCGCCTGGATCAAGGAGCACCGGCCCGAGGTGTACGCCCGGGTCAAGAAGGCCGTCGCGGAGGGCAGATTCGTACCCACCGGTGGAATGTGGGTGGAGTCCGACACCAACATGCCGGGGTCCGAGGCGATGGCCCGTCAGTTCGTCCACGGCAAACGCTTCTTCCTGGAAGAGTTCGGCATCGAGAGCGACGAGGCATGGCTGCCGGACACCTTCGGCTTCGCGGCGGGCCTGCCGCAGATCATCAGGGCCGCCGGCGCCACGCGACTGCTCACCCAGAAGATCTCCTGGAGCAGGACCAACACCTTCCCGCACCACACGTTCTCCTGGGAGGGCATCGACGGCTCCCGCGTCTTCACCCACTTCCCGCCCGTCGACTCGTACAACTGCGAGATGGCGGGCCGGCAGATCGCCCACGCGGCGCGTAACTTCAAGGAGAAGGGCGTCGCCACCCGCTCCCTCGCGCCGACCGGTTACGGGGACGGCGGGGGTGGGACCACACGCGAGATGGTCGCCAAGGCGGCCCGGATGCGCAGTCTGGAGGGCGCGGCGACAGTCGAGTGGGAGGCCCCCGCCGACTTCTTCGCCAAGGCCGAGGCCGAGTACCCCGACCCGCCCGTGTGGGTCGGGGAGCTCTACCTCGAACTGCACCGCGCCACGCTCACCAGCCAGGCGGGGACCAAACGCGGCAACCGGCGCAGCGAGTCGCTTCTCACGGAGGCCGAGCTGTGGGCCGCCACCGCGGCGGCGCGCGCTGACATGCCGTATCCCTACGAAGAGTTGGACCGAATCTGGAAGACGGTGCTCCTGCACCAGTTCCATGACATCCTGCCCGGCTCCTCGATCGCCTGGGTGCACCGCGAGGCACGCGAGACCTACGCGCGGCTCGCCGCGGAGCTGGAGGGCATCATCGCGGGTGCGCAGCGCGCGCTCGCCGGTGACGCGCCGGGCGGCGACGAGCTGGTGTTCAACTCGGCTCCGCACGCCCGCGGTTCCGTCCCGGCCGGGGGTGCCTCGGTCCGGACCGCCCAGGGCGACGCGGTGTCTCCCGTCCCGCGCGAGGGGGGCGGGTACGTCCTCGCCAATGGCCTGCTACGGGTCGAGATCGACGCACGCGGCCTCGTGGTCTCCGCGTACGACCGCGTCGCGGACCGGGAGGCCATCGCCCCCGGGCAGGCGGCCAACCTGCTCCAACTCCACCCCGACTTCCCCAACCAGTGGGACGCGTGGGACGTCGACGCCTTCTACCGGAACGTCGGCAGCGACCTCACCGAGGTGGCCCGGTTGGATGTCGAGGGCACCTCGGTGCGTGTCGAGCGGGTCTTCGGGGCGTCCCGGGTCACTCAGCTTCTGTCGGTTCCGGCGGACGCCAGGCGACTCGACATCGACACCGAAGTGGACTGGCACGAGACCGAGCGCTTCCTGAAGCTGGCGTTCCCGCTGGATGTGAAGGCCGATCGGTATGCCTCCGAAACCCAGTTCGGCCACGTGTACCGGCCCACCCACCAGAACACGAGCTGGGAGTGGGCCAAGTTCGAGGCGTGCAACCACCGTTTCGTGCACGTCGATGAGCCGGGCTGGGGCGTGGCGGTGGTCAACGACACGACCTACGGCCACGACGTGACCCGTGCGGTACGCACCGGCCCCGACGCGGGCACGACGACCACCGTGCGGGCGTCGCTGCTGCGCGCTCCCCGCTACCCGGATCCCGAGACCGACCAGGGCGTCCACCGGTTCCGGCACGCACTGGTGCCGGGTGCGACGATCGGCGACGCCGTCCGTGAGGGCCACCGGGCCAATCTGCCCGAGCGCCGGGTCACCGGCTCCGCGGCCGCGGCGGTCGCGCCACTGGTGACCGCCGACAATGACGCCGTCGTGGTCAGCGCCGTGAAGCTGGCCGACGACCGCAGCGGTGATCTGGTGGTACGCCTCTACGAGGCACACGGGGGCCGGGCCCGCGCCACCGTCCGTATCGACGGCTTCGCCACCGACCGCGCCGTCGCCACGGATCTGCTCGAACGCCCGCTCGCGGACGCCGAACCGCCGACGGCGGCCGACGGCGGTGTCGTACTCGCCCTGCACCCGTTCCAGATGGTGACCCTGCGCCTGCCACGTGCCTGACGCTGTGCCGACCCGGGACGGCGGCCGGTCAGTGCGTATCAATAACGACAAGTAGATATCGGTATGCAGCGAAAGGGGCCCCTCTCATGACAGCCAGAGCCGAACATCCCGAACGCCCCAGGGCGGTATGCGTCATGAACCCCGGTACCGCCGAGCTCGTACTCCCCGAGGACCGGCGCGCCCGGCTGTCGGTGCCTCGCGCACCGGGCGCCGGGTCATCGCCGGACTGGTCGGCTCCGACGCGGGTTTCCGGGTGTTGCTGCGCGAGGCGTACGTCGATGTGACGGCCCCCGAACCCCTGCCGCCCGGCCACCCGCTGCTCTCCTCGCCGAATGTGCTGGTCACCCCGCGCATAGCAGGTGCGCAGGGGAGCGAGGTACGAAGGCTCGGCCAGTACGCGGCCGCCGAGGTCGCCCGGTGGGTGGCGGGCGAGCCGCTGCTCGGCGAGGTCACCCGCGAAGCGCTCCCGAGCCTCGTCCGACGGGCCGCGCGAGCACCCACTCCGAAACAGACAAGGAGGCCGGACCGCCGCTCGAACTTCCGCATGACTTGCTGACCCCGGGAGTGGCCGAAGACGCCCTTCTCCCGGTGAAAGGGCTTCACATCATGACAACGCTTGACCAACCCGCCGCCCGCCCGGCCGAAAGGGCCGAGCCGGCGGACAAGGGCAGACTACGGCGGCTGCGTCCAGGCAACCGCCGGGACATGGCCCTGTTCTGGTTCCTCATACCGGGCATCGTGGTGCTGCTCCTCTTCCACTACATCCCGCTGCTGGGCAACATCATCGCGTTCCAGGACTACCAGCCGTTCATCGGCATCATGCACAGCCCCTGGAGCGGGCTGAGCAACTTCGACGTCATCTTCAACGGCGACGACCAGTTCCTCAAGGCGCTGGTCAACACCCTGGAACTCACCCTGATCCAGGTCGTGTTCGTCTTCCCGGTGCCGATCGTGCTGGCGCTCGCGCTGAACAGCCTGGTCAGTGAGCGGATCAAGAAGTGGGTGCAGAACATCCTGTACCTGCCGCACTTCCTGTCATGGGTGGTCATCGTCGCCCTCTTCCAGCAGATGCTGGGCGGCACCGGCATGCTCAACCTGTTCCTGCAAGCACAGGACTTGGGTACCTGGAACATCATCGGCAACCCCGACCTCTTCAAGACGCTCATCACCTCCCAGGTGATCTGGAAGGACGCCGGCTGGGGCACCATCCTCTTCCTGGCGGCCCTCTCCCGCGTCGACAGCAACCTCTACGAGGCCTCCGCCATGGACGGCGCCAGCCGCTTCCGGCAGACCTGGCACGTCACCCTGCCGGCCCTGCGCGGCCTGGTGATCCTGCTGCTCATCCTCCGCCTCGGCGACGCCCTGTCCGTCGGCTTCGAGCAGATCCTGCTGCAACAGACCGCCGTCGGCCTGGACAGCAGCGAGGTGCTGGACACCTACGTCTTCAACAACGGTGTCGTCGGCGGGCAGTGGGGCGTGGCCGCCGCCGTCGGCCTGGTCAAGGGCGTGATCGGGATCCTGCTCGTGCTGGGCGCCAACAAGGTCGCCCATCTCTTCGGCGAAGAAGGTGTCTACCGGTCATGACAACGCTGTCTCCCAGCCGCCCCGTACGCGGCGGCAAGCCGCGCAGGTCCTACAGCGCCGTCCCCGGCGAGAGCCCCGGTACCCCGCCCTGGCGCGCCCTGAAGTCGCTGCTTCTGCTGGTCTGCGTGCTCCTGGTCGTGCTGCCCTTCCTGGCGATCATCTCGACCTCGATCGCCGACCCCGCCCAGCTCACCAAGGCCGGTGGCTTCGTGCTCTGGCCCGACAGCCCGACCTTCGAGTCGTACTCGGCGCTGCTCTCCGGCGGCCTGGTGTCACAGGCCATGATGGTGAGCGTCGGGGTCACCGTGGTGGGCACCGCCCTCAGCCTCGTCACCTCCGTCATGCTGGCGTACGGGCTGAGCCGGCCTGGCTCCTTCGGGCACAAGCCGGTGCTGATGCTGCTGCTGATGTCCCTGCTGTTCGTGCCGGGTGTCATCCCGACCTATCTGATGGTCAAGCAGCTCGGCCTGATCAACAGCTACTGGTCGCTGATCCTGCCCACCATGGTCAACGCGTTCAACGTGATCGTGCTGCGCTCCTTCTTCATGGGCCTGCCCCGCGAGCTGATCGACGCCGCCCGGATCGACGGCGCGTCGGAGTGGTCGATCCTCACCAGGATCGTGATCCCGCTGTCCAAGGCGTCCATCGGCGTCATCGGCCTCTTCTACGCCGTGACGTACTGGAACGCCTTCTTCAACGCCCTGCTGTTCATGAACGACGCGTCCAAGTGGCCCATGCAGCTCGTGCTGCGCACCTACGTCGTCAACAATGCCTCGCTCAGCGGCGGCCAGCTGGATGTCGCCGCCGGTGTGCCGGTGCCGCCCGCCCAGTCGCTGCAGGCGGCGATCCTCGTACTGTCGATCGTGCCGATCGTGCTCGTCTACCCCTTCGTTCAGCGTCATATGAACAAGGGCGTCATGGTCGGAGCGGTGAAGGGATGACCATGAAGCCACTACTCAATCGCCGCGGCTTCCTCGCCTCGGCTGTCGGCGTCGGGGCGGGCCTGGCCCTCACCGGCTGCGGCGACTTCAAGCCCAGGCCGGCGCGACTGGCCAACGCGAACGCGCGGCTGCCCACGTACATCCGGTACAAGGGCGTGCCGACCTCGATGCCCGCCACGCAGGACGGTGTCTCCGCCGGCTACCAGCACTTCCCGTCCGCTCCCCCCAAGGCCTTCCCGGACGGCCCGCCCGCCAAGGGCCCCGCCATCGACATCATGAACCTGATCTTCAACCCGGTGCCGCCGCCGGTGGAGAGCAATGTGATGTGGCAGGCCCTCAACAAGTACATCGGCTGCGATATCAACTTCGCGATCACCCCGGTCAACGACTATCCGCAGAAATTCGCGGTGACCCTCGCGGGGGGCGACCTGCCGGACGCGATGCTGATGCTGCCCCCGGACCAGAACAGCGCCGCCACCCCGGACATGCTGTACACCCTCTTCGAGGACCTCACCCCGCACCTGTCCGGCGACAACATCCGGGACTATCCGTACCTCGCCAACATTCCCACCGACTCCTGGCGCCCCTGCGTGCGCAACGGAGGGATCTACGCCCTCCCGATGCCCCGCCCGGTCTCCGGCGGCCCCGTCTACACCCGGCTCGACCTGTTCAGGAAGAGGGACCTCGACCCGAACCCGAAGACCTGGCGCGAGTTCGTCCAGCTCTGCAAGGACATCACCGACCCCAAGGCCCACCAGTACGCCCTCGGCGACCCCGTCACCACGTGGAACCTCGTGATGCAGATGCTGGGCGCGCCCAACTGGTGGCGTGAGGAGCAGGGCAGGTTCACGCACCACTTCGAGATGGAAGAGTGCAAGCAGGCCATGGACGCGGTCAACCAGCTCAAGAAGGCCGGCGTCATGCACCCGGACGCCTTCGCCATCAAGGGCAAGTTCAAGGAATGGTTCGGCAACGGCCAGATCGTCATGCATCCCGACGCGCCCGCGGCGTGGAACGACCTCTACACCACGTACGGACCTGTCTCCAAGGGCCTGGACATCGGTTACATGCTGCCGCCCGACTGGGACGACAGCACCACCGGCGGCCAGTGGCAGGGCCGGGCCAACTACGCCACGCTCATCATCAAGAAGGCCCCCAAGGCGCGCGTCCAGCAGATCCTGCGCGCCATGAACGCCCTCGCCGCCCCCTTCGGCACCGACGGATATCTGCTGCGCAAGTACGGCGTGCGGGGTCCCGATCACACCGTGAAGGGAACGGATCCGATCCCCACGCCGAAGGGCACGGCCGAGACCTATCTGCCGACGATCTTCGCCACCGACTCGCCGTTCACGCTCTACTACCCGCAGAAGCCGGAGATCGTGCCCACCCAGTACGCCTTCCAGAAGGAAGCCGTCACGAAGCTGATCCCCAACCCCGCCGAGGCGCTGTACTCGGCGACGGACGCCAAGATGTCCAAGCTGTTCTTCGCGACGCTCGACAGCCTCCGGATGGGCATCATGCAGGGCCGCAACTCCCCCGGGGAGTGGGACAGCGCGATAAAGAACTGGCGACAGAAGGCAGGCGACAAGATGCGCGCCGAGTACGAACAGGCATGGGAGGCCCGAAACCGATGAACCGCACCCCCGGCGAGGCCCGCGCCCACTGGGAACAGATCGCGGACCGCATGCTGCTCGCCGTACGGCCCTACGCCGGCGCCGGGCACGATCTGATCCACCTGCCCGGTACCGCGAGCCACAACGGTGCGCACAGCGATGGCCTTGAGGGGTTCGCCCGCACGTTCCTGCTGGCCGGTTTCCGGCTGGCGGGAGCGTCGGGCGCGGACCCGCACGACCTCGCCGGGTGGTACGCGGCCGGCCTCGCCGCCGGCACCGACCCGAAGAACCCGGACCGCTGGCCGTCCTTCGCCGAGTGCAACCAGGCCAAGGTCGAGGCGGCGTCCATCGCGCTGGCGCTGCACGAGACCCGGCCGTGGATCTGGGACCGCCTCGACGAGGTGGTCAGGGAACGGATCCTGAACTGGCTGGCCCCGATGGTCGGCAACCTGATGCCCGGCAACAACTGGATCTGGTTCCAGGGCATCACCGAGGCCTTCGCCCGTACGGTCGGAGGTGAGTGGCGCCAGCAGGACCTCGACCGGACCATCGCGCTCACCGACGGCTGGTACGCGGGCGACGGCTGGTACTCCGACGGCCTCACCGGCGCCGGGCACCGCAACTTCGACCACTACAACGGCTGGGCGATGCACCTGTACCCGCTGTGGTTCTGCCGCATCCTCGGCGACGCGGCGCCCGGCGGGCTGCTCGACCGCTACCGGGAGCGGCTGCGGCGGTTCCTTGAGGACCAGCGGCTGCTCGTCGGCGCCAATGGCTCACCGCTGATCCAGGGCCGCTCGCTCACCTACCGGCACGCGGCACTGGCGCCGGTGTGGACCGGCGCGCTCTTCGACGCCACCCCGCTGGCGCCGGGAGAGACCCGGGCGATCGCGACCCGCATGCTCGACCACTTCACCGAGCACGGCGCCGTCAACGATGAAGGGCTGCTCACGCTCGGCTGGCACCGGCCCTTCCGCGGCGTACTCCAGGGCTATTCGGGCCCCGCGTCCCCGTACTGGGCGAGCAAGGGCTTCATCGGTCTCGCCCTGCCGCCGGACCACCCCGTGTGGACCGAGGAGGCGACCTCACTCGCCGTTGAACAGGGCGATTTCGGGCGGGCGTTGGCCACCCCGGGCTGGCTCGTCTCCGGCACCGCCGCGGACGGCGTCGTACGTGTCGTCAACCACGGCGGGGACCACAGCGACCCGGCCCGGCCGCACGCCGACGACCCCTCCTACGCCCGCTTCGCCTACTCCACCCACACCGCGCCCGAGACCCCCGGCGACCCCACCGTGCCGGGCGGCAGCGCGCAGGCGGATCCGCTCGACAACGCGGTCGTGCTGCTGGACGCGGCGGGCCGCGCCTCCCACCGGCGCCCCGCCACCAGGATCTCCATCGACGGTGCCACGGCCGTCTCGCGCTCCCGCGCGCACTGGCTCGACGACGCCACGTGGGATGTGTTCGGCGGCCCCGACACCGACTACACACTCGGCCCTTGGATCACCGTCGGTTCCGCGCTGCGCGGCTCGGTGGAGGTACGGGCCGTACGCGTCGACGGCGATCCCGGCGCCGGACATGTGCTGCGTATCGGCGGCTGGGCGCTCGCGGTCGATCCGCGGTCCGCGCCCGCGCCCGGCCCGGCCGAGGGGGGAAGCGCCCGGATCGAGGGCGCCGACGGGCTGGTCTCCCTCGTCATCGGCGCGCGGGGCCTCCCGAACGCCTCCGTCGTGACCGGTACCGACACCAACGCCCTCGGCGCCGCGTCCGCCACCCCCGTCGTGGAGACCGAAGGACCCGTGGCCCACGGCACCGTCCACATCGCCCTCGTCCACCTCGGCGGCACCGGCCCCACCGCCCTGCCCCAGGTCACGACCCGCGCCCAGGACACCACCCTGCTCATCGACGTGACCTGGCCGGACGGCGCGCGGGACACCGTCCGGCTCCCCGCTCCCGCCCCCGAGTCCCACGCCACGTACGGCCTTTGGAAGGACCAGCACCGTGCATGACGACCGCCGGATCATCGAGACCCGGATCCGCAAGCTCCTCGACCGGGTGATCCGCCCCGCCCTTTACAGCGCCGCACGCCCCCTCACCCTGAGCGCCTGGCAGGTCGAAGGCGAACCCGTCCCCGTGGCCGACGCCCTGCACGCCGACTACGAGCCCTTCACACTCGGCGCCACCTGGGGCGGCCCCTGGGCGACGACCTGGATGCGGGCCGGCGCGGATATTCCCGAGGAGTGGTCGGGTCGCCGGGTCGAGGCGGTCTTCGACCTCGGATTCGATCTGACCAAGGGGCCCGGCGGCCAGGCGGAGGGCCTGGTCCACGACGCCCAGGGCGCTCCGCTCCAGGGCCTGCATCCGTACAGCCGCACCGTGCTCCTCGCCGACTCCGCCACCGGCGGCGACCGGGTCGACCTGCTGATCGAGCTGGCCGCCAACCCGCCCATCGTCGCCAGCGCCGGTCTGCACATCCATCATGGTTCGCCGGAGACCGCGGGCACAGCGCACATCTACCGGCTCGAACAGGCCGAGATCGCGGTGCGCGAGGACGACGTATGGCACCTCATCCACGACATCGAGGTGCTCGACGAGTTGATGCACGAGCTGCCTGTCGGCTCGACCCGACGCCACGAGATCCTTTACGCCCTGCGCCGCGCCGCCGATGCCATCGTCCCGGGCGATGTGGCGAACACCGCGGCCGAGGCCCGGCGCCGGCTCGCCGATGTGCTGTCCCGGCCCGCGCACGCCTCCGCGCACACCCTCTCAGCGGTCGGCCACGCCCACATCGACTCGGCGTGGCTGTGGCCGGTCCGCGAGACCGTCCGCAAGTGCGCGCGTACGTTCACCAACATGACCACGCTGGCGAACGAGTACCCCGAGCTGGTCTTCGCCTGCTCCTCCGCGCAGCAGTACGCGTGGATGAAGGAACAGCGCCCGGAGATCTTCGCCCGTATGAAGAAGGCGGCGGCCGACGGGAACTGGGTACCTGTGGGCGGCATGTGGGTCGAAGCCGACGGCAATCTCCCCGGCGGCGAGGCACTGGCGCGCCAGCTCGTCTACGGACGGCGCTTCTTCGCGGAGGAGTTCGGCGTCGAACAGCACGGTGTGTGGCTGCCCGACTCGTTCGGATACACCGCCGCCTACCCCCAGCTCGCCAAGCTGGCCGGCGCCCGGTGGTTCCTCACCCAGAAGCTCTCCTGGAACGAGACGAACAAGCTCCCCCACCACACCTTCGACTGGGAGGGCATCGACGGAACCCGTATCTTCACCCACTTCCCGCCCGTCGACAGCTACAACGCGTCCCTCACAGCGGGTGAACTCGCCCACGCCGAGGAGAACTTCGCGGACAAGGGGGTGGCCACCCGCTCGCTGGTCCCCTTCGGCTACGGCGACGGCGGTGGCGGGCCCACCCGCTCGATGCTGGAGAAGGCCCGCCGCCTGCGCGACCTCGAAGGCTCGCCCAAGGTCGTGGTCGAGGCACCCGACGCGTTCTTCGCGACGGCCCGTGCCGAGCGTGACCAACTCCCCGTATGGCGAGGCGAGTTGTACCTGGAGAACCATCGCGGCACCTACACCAGCCAGGCCCGCACCAAGCGCGGCAACCGACGTGGCGAGGCACTGCTGCGTGAGGCCGAACTCTGGGCCGCCACCGCCGCCGTCCAGGCCGGCGCGCCCTACCCGTACGAGCGGCTGGAATCGCTGTGGCGGCGAGTCCTGCTCAACCAGTTCCACGACATTCTGCCCGGCTCGTCCATCGCCTGGGTGCACCGGCAGGCCGAGCGCGAGTACGCGGAGATCCACGCCGAACTCGAATCGCTGATCGGCGACGCGGTCGGCCGGCTGCCCGGAGGTCCCGCGCTCCTCAACTCCGGACCGTACGCACGCCGCGAGGTCGCCGTCGTCGCGGACGGCGTGTTCACCGGTGGGCAGCGCCTCGCGGACGGGCGCACGGCGATCCTCGCCGAGGTCGCTCCCCTCGCGTCCGGCGGCACCGCGGACGCGCCCCGGGCCGCCGTCACCGCCACGGCCCAGGACGGTGGATTCGTCCTCGGCAACGGGGTGCTGACCGTCGTCGTGGACCGGCGCGGCCTGCTCACCTCGGTCTACGACCACTCGGCAGAGCGGGAGGCGATCGCTCCCGGCGCCGCGGGCAACCTCCTCCAGCTCCACCCCGACGACCCCAATCTGTGGTCGGCGTGGAACATCGACTCGTACTACCGCGACACCGTGCGCGACCTGGACGAGGCCGAGTCGGTGACTCTCGTGGACGAGGGACCGCTGCTGGCGTCGGTACGGGTCGAGCGCGCGCACGGATCCTCAACGTTCGTCCAGCACATCGAGATCGCCGCCGAGAGCCGGCAGGTGACCGTCCGCAATGACATCGACTGGCAGGAGCGCGACACCGTGCTGAAGGCGGCCTGGCCGCTCGACGTCCACGCGGAACGGGAGAGCGCCGAGATCCAGTTCGGTCATGTGCAGCGGCCCACCCACGAGAACACGAGCTGGGACGCGGCACGCTTCGAACTGTGGGCGCACCGCTGGGTGCACGTCGGCGAGCGGCACTGGGGCGCCGCGCTGCTCAACGACTCCACCTACGGACACGACGTCCGCCGCGACACACGGGACGGCGGCGGAACCACCACGACAGTGCGGCTCTCGCTGCTCCGCTCACCGCACAGCCCCGACCCGGAGGCCGACCGCGGCCGGCACAGTTTCAGTTACGCGCTGCTGGCCGGGGCGGGGATCGAGGAGGCGATCGCCGGCGGCTACGCGCTGAACCTGCCCTTGCGCCCCGCCCAGGCCGAAGCCCGGTCCCTGGTCGAAGTCGACACCAATGACGTCGTGGTGGAGTCGGTGAAGCTCGCGGACGACCGCAGCGGCGACATCGTGGTCCGGTTGTACGAAGCGTGCGGCGGGGCGGTCTCGGCGCGCCTGTCCGCCGGCTTCCCCTTTACCGCCGCCTTCGACTGCGACCTGTTGGAGAAGCCGGATCAGGAGCTCGCACGCGCGTCAGTCGAAGGGTCCGTGGACCTCGGGTTCCGGCCCTTCCAGATCCGTACCCTGCGTCTGCGTCCCGCCGGGGAGCAGGCGACGCCAGTTGATCCATCGGGCGGCTGACCACGCCGCGTCCCCGCGTCGTACGATTCCATCGATCTGTTGCCTCCGGAGCGGCGGCTGCGCGGCACAGCCGCCGCTCGTCCGAGGCCGGGAGAGACACGTTGACCACTAAAGCGGTGAGACCCGAGAAGCGCAGGATCCGGCGCGGCACCAATCTGCCGCGCATGGGGGACTTCAACGAGTCCGTGATTCTGGACGCGATCCGCAGGCACCCGGCGGGCCTGAGCCGGGTCGAACTCGCGCAGGCCACCGGCCTGTCCGCGCAGACCGTTTCGAATATCACACGCCGGCTGCTCGACCAGGGCGTGGCCCGTGAATCGGGCAAGCAGAACACCGGCAGTGGGAAACCCCGCACCCTCCTCGAAATCGTCCCGACATCTCGCTACGCGGTAGGAGTCCACCTCGACCCCGCCGTCATCACCTGCGTCCTGGTGGATCTTCTCGGCACGGTCGTCGGCCATCGCAGCCGGCGGACCCCGAGCGGCGGTGACACGGACGGGACCGTCGCGGACATGGCCGCCTCGGTGCGCTCGCTCGTGGCGGAGTCGGGGATCGACGAGGCGCGGGTGCTGGGCCTGGGCATCGCCGCGCCGGGGCCCATAGACGCGTCCGCCGGCTGGGTGGTCGATCCTCCGGAGTTGCCCGGCTGGGGCCGCTACCCGCTCCGTGACCGCCTCAGCGAGGCGACCGGATTCCCGGCGCTCCTCGACAAGGACGTCACGGCCTCGGTCGTCGCGGAGCGCTGGGCCGGGGCTGCCACCGAGAGCCGCAACCTTCTCTTCTTCTACCTCGGCACGGGCTCCGGGATGGGGCTGGTGGTGGACGACACCGTGCTGCGCGGTGTCTCCGGAAACGCGGGCGAGGTCGGCGGACTCGGCGCGGCCTGCTCGACGCGGACGCTCGTCGACGAGGCCATCGCGCTGGGTGTTCTCGGTGCCGAGTACACGGTGCTGGATCCGGCCGACGCCCAGCGCGGTCTGGAGCGGTTGGCGCGGCTCGCCGCCGAGGGGAACGCACAGGCGGACGGCATCATCGAGCGCCTTGCCATCCGCATCGGCCGGGGAGTCTGTGCGGCGGCGACGCTCCTGGACGTCGACGCCATCGTCTTCGGCGGACCGACGTGGCTCCTGCTCGCCCACCGTCTTCTCGCGACCATCGAACCGATGGTCGCACGCTCCCCGTTCGTCAAGGCGACCCATCCGACAGCGGTCGTCTCCACCACGCTGGGCGAGAACGTGGCCGCGGTGGGAGCGGCGTCCCTGGTCCTCGACCAGGCCCTGTCCGCCCAGCCCAGGTCCTTGCTGCTGGGGTGAACCCACGCCGCTCAGAAGGCTCCGTGCCGGTGGGTACGGCAACGCCGTTCGCACGCCCTGGCCCGTACCGCCCGGGGGCCGGGCGATCGCCGGTTGAGCTGTACGCGGGGACCCTGCCGGTGGAACGCCGCCAGGGCGTGGAGGGAGATCAGACGCCGCGCTGGACCGGACCGATGAGAGTGCCGGTGGCCACCTTGAGCCTGCCCTCGGCGAAAGACGTGCCGGGGATCCGCCCGCCCGGAGCCTGGAGTGTGAACGATGCCTCGTCCGCGGGGGTGCCGCGACCGCCACTCGGAACCTGGATGTCGAAGTGCACCGGGTGGTTTGGTCCGAAAGTCACCACGGTCTCCTGGCCGCCGTAGCGGCCGGCGGTGACCCCGCTGTCCGAGCCGTGGTTCGAGAACCGCACGTCGGTGGGCGAACCGGCCAGCTCGCACGGCTCGTACCCGCTCGGCGCGGTCAGGGTGACGCGGTAGTGACGGTGCCCCGCGCTGTTGGCCGCCTCAGTGATCTTCGCGGTGTGGTTGGCCGGACGGCAGGCGGACGGGGCAACGCTCCCGCCCGTCGCCGGTGAAGCCTGCGCGAATCCCGCACCGGCGGCGCCCGCCAGCACAGTGGCAGCGAGGGTGACGGCGATCTTCTGGTTGGTACGCATCATGGCGCTCCTTGCCTTGCTCAAATGGCCCTGCGGGTGTTCACCGTCAGAACCATGGCCAGCACCATTCCTGCCCGCCCGCCCTCGCGGAAAATGTCCCAGGACGGCCACAGCCGATTCGCCCGCGCGCGGGTCCGACGTGCGAACGGACAAGCTGGCCACCGTCTTCCAAGCCGCACTCCACCTCGCCGCCATCCTGATCCGGACAGTCGATGAAGCGGCCCGGCGCACGCCTCGCAGCGGACGACCGGGCCGGGTAACGGATGTAGGTCCTGTCCGGTCGTCACTTCACGACGACCTTGCCCTTCTCCATGGAGATGTGGCCGGGGAAGGTGCGGGAGAACGAGTCCGCTCAGCGGCTCAGCGCTCAGCCGCAGTGGCGGAAGGCGTCCGTGGTGCCGCCGGTGGTGACCAGGCCGGAGCTCTGGTCGAGGACCACGATGGTGGCCGGCTGCGTCTGTCCTCCTCGGCACCTGAGGTCCGCGACGTACTGCCACCCGGGCAGGGTGCCGGAGGCGCTGACACTCAGCGAGCCCAGCGAGTACGGCGCGCTCGTGTTGATCCCGACCGCGTAGAACCGCACGACGCCGTTCGGACTGAGTCCGCTGCCGGTGGCGTACAGGTAGCCCCCCAGTTGGTGGAACGTGGTGGAGACAGACACCCCGCCGCGCGGCGTCGCACCCGGGTCCGCCAGTCGCCACGGTGCGTTGGCGTTGTCAGTGCGGGCCTGGTCGCGGCTGGCCGGTGGCACGCAGACACGGTCCGACGGCCGCGTTTCGCGCCACACGAAACCCGGCTTGCAGGTGTCCGGCCCGTAGACGCCGCCATTCGGTTCCCGGCGGGACGGGCCCAGCGTGTTCTCCGTCGTGATCTGCGAGCGGATCTGCGGCGTCACACAGACCAGGTCGGCCGGGACCGCCTCACGCCACACGAAGCCCGCCGCGCAGGTGTACGGACCGTACGGCAGGTCCGCGGCCATGGCCGAGGGACCCGTCACCACCAGACCCGTCGACAGCGCCACCGCCGCGATCAGCCCGGCCAGTACGCGCCGCAGGAAGCCGGAGCCGACTTCCCTGACGACACCGCGGGCCGTGTTTCTTCTGCCATTTCTTCCGCCAAGCATGTGTTCTCCTCGGTCGGTCCGTCAGCACAGTGACCAGATATTGGCCACTGGAGTCTCAGAACAGCGCTGAAGCGAGCTTCCGCCATTCAGCGAGGGGTGATTCAAGGGATGATGCACAGCCGGAACAGGTGATGCGCAATCGGTCGAATTCACTGGGGAGCACCGCTGGACGTCTCAATCCGGCAGCCATGCCCAGGTGTCATTCCGTACGTCGTACGAGGGCGGTGGGAAACCTACCTGTGAGGCGGTGTCATGTCGTGAGTAATGCGCTACTCACGTCCGACGACGCCGGGCCGCGGGCACGGCGGGCGGGGATCGATCCGGGTCTTGGGCGGAGAGGGGTCGGCGCTGTCGAACGCCTCGTCAAAGATCCGGTCCTGGCTCAGGCACCGGGCGATCTACGGCACCTGGAAGCGCGTGTGCACCGCCCTGCCTGGCCGGTCCGATGCTGATGAGGACCAGAGCCGGTGCCGCGCGGGGCGGACGCGGAGGAGGCCAGGGGGACGTCCGCCGATGAGCCCGCGCGGCTGCCCGTCATACCCGCCGAATCACGCGCTGCCGCCGAGGGCGGTCAGCGTCGCCTGGTAGGCCGCCTTCTTGTTGCCGTCGCGATCGAACAGCAGCGGGTTCTCCCCACTGCGCCAGGAGTCGCTGTCACGAATGCCCCATACGGTGATCCCGGTGCACCGTATGACGCTCACACACGCCCGGACGGTGTTCGCGTACGCGGTCGTCGGCGCCTGGGCGATGTCGAGTTCGGTTATCTGTACGTCCACAAGTGCCAGACCAGCGTGTGACCGCGCACGCGCTGGCCGCGCGCCGAGGCACGGTCGACGATCTGGTCGGCGGGAACGAAGTTGAATGAGCCGCGGGACCGCTCGATGGTGTCCCACTTCATCTCGTTCTCGGGCGTGACCGAGCTGAACTCACGGTCCAGGATCGTCGCGTACGTCCCGTCGCCCAGTTTGCCGGCCGCCACGGCGGTCCCGAAGTACCGTCCGGACTGGGCCGCCTGGGCGCCCAGGGTGCTCGCCTGGATCATTTCGGCGTCCGCGGCGGGCGCGGGTGCGGCGGCGACCCCGGTCGCCAGCAGCGCGGAGGCGGTCAGCAGTCCTAACGCCGAGGCGCGGGATCGGCTGCGTCGCATGGGGGGTTTCATGGTTCTCCTCGTACGGTCGGAGGCTGATTCGGAAGCGGAAGCGGAAGCGGAAGCGGAAGCGGAAGCGGAAGCGGATGCGGATGCGGTGTGCGTTGCGAAGAGGCGCGGTACGAGCCATGACATGTCGGGCGTTCCTCCTCGTGTGCGGATTCGAATCGTTTCGACAACGTCGCGCGAACTGCCGCCGGTTCTGGAGAACGGCATGGTGGACTGTCCGTCCCGCGCGGTGCCGTGACAGGCGCGGACCGCGTCGGATCGCTCGTGGTTCGAGAAGTGTGCGTTCGAAATATCGGACCCGCACCGGGGCTCCGGACAATCCGGATACGGCGGTGCCCACGCCGGTACGGGACACAGACGCCCTGCTGTCGGGCCGTTCCGGGACCGGCACGAGCCATGGGACACCAGGACCTGGACAGGTGATCGCCGCCCCTGGACGCCACCGCTGGACCGTGTGTTCCCCGCATGGTCCTCAAGCCAACGGAAAAGGCGGTACCGGACTTCTCCGGTACCGCCTGCGACCCGCGTACACGCTGAAGGCGTTCGACCTTTGCCTTTGTCGTGCCCCTCGGAGGGATGTGAACCGGCCCGCAGAGGAGGCCGGTTACGGGTGTTGTGCCGGTGGCGCCACCGGCGTCGGATGACAAGTGCGGCGGCGTTGTCCTCCGACGTGTTGCCGGCGCCCTCCTCCTGAAATCGGCTTGTCCACAGAGCGGGATCGAGAGGTGGCGCGGGCCGTGGAGTTCAGCAGGATTCGGTTCGCGGGGCGGAGAGTGCCTTCTCCAGCAGGGCGTACGGGGGGTTGTCGATGAGGTAGAAGTGATTCCCGGAGAAGCCGACCTCCTGGACGGGGACCGTGCTCAGCGCGCTCCACGGGCGGAGGTCCGTGTCGTCGTCCTGGTCGCCGACGATGGTGGTGACCGGACAGCTGAGCAGCGGCTCGGGCGCCATGGCGTAGCTGTGAAACATTCGGCCGTCGGCGATCAGATACGGCATGACCACCTCCTGGAAGATCGGGTCGGCCGCCATCTCCGCGTCGGTGCCGCCCATCCTCACCAAATCCATGAGCAGTTGGTCGGGGTCTTCCTCAGGGCCGGGGAGTGTGGGCAGCGGGGCGTCACGGGAGCCGGAGGCGAAAAGGTGCTCGATGCGGATGCCCCGGTGTTGCAGCGCCCGCGCCGTCTCCAGGGCCACGGGAGCGCCCAAGCTGTGCCCGAAGAAGGCCAGCGGAAGATCCGTCAGCGGTTCCAGCGCGTCGGCGATATCGGTGGCGAGCCGGACGAGGTCATTCGGGGGTTCCTCGTCCAAGCGGTCTGCGCGCCCCGGGTACTGGACGGCGTGCACCTCCACCTTGGTCAGCGACTGGCCCCAGGCGCGGTAGAAGGAAGCCGACCCTCCGGCGTGCGGGAAGCACACCAGACGGATACGCGCGTCGGGCCGGGCAGTGTCGCACACGAGCCAGCGCGAGGTGTATGTGGTCACTGTCCGGCTCCCTTGCGTGCGCGCTGCTGGCGAAGTCTGGCCGTACGGGCTCTGCGGACGGCTTCGGCGGAGCCTGACTCTCCCGTGTTCTTCCCCTGCTCACGACTGGCGCGGATGAACGTGACCTGTGCCGACACGGTGGATTCCTGGAAGAGGGAGACGATCGTCGGCCGCAGCCCGCAGTGCCGCTCCAGCGCCTCCTGCAACTTGAACATGGTCAGCGAATGGCCCCCGAGATCGAAGAAGTTGACGTCCAATGGCACCGTGGCCACACCAAGGACCTCCGCCCAGGCGGCCGTCACCTGCGCGGTGAGTGGATCACCGGTGACGGACGGGGCCGCGGGCGCGGGCCGGGAGGCGGGCGGCTCCGCTGCGAGTGTCCGCAGCAGCGCGCGATCGAGTTTTCCGTTGAGGTTGCGTGGCAGCTCCGGGAGTACCCGCAGTTCGCCCGGCACCATCACCGGGGGCAGCTTCTCCGCGAGGGCGCGGCGCAGCGGAACCGGGTCCGCGTCCTTCGACGAGGCGACGAAGCCGATCAGGCCCGTTCCCTGTGCGTCGGGCAGGACGACCGCTTCCTGGACGCCGGCCAGCAGGCGCAGCGTCTCCTCGACCGCACCGAGCTCGACACGGTGGCCGCGGACCTTGATCTGGTCGTCCTTCCGGCCGATGAAGTCCAGCCGGTGCTCCGCGTTCCAGCGCACGATGTCACCGGTCCGGTACATGCTTGCGCCGGGTTCGGGGGCGAAGGGGTCATCCAGGAAGGCCGCCGCCGTGGCCTCGGGACGGCCGAAGTAGCCGCGCGTCACCCCGGCCCCGCCGATGAACAACTCGCCTTCCGCGCCCGGCGGTGCGGCCTTGAGCTCGCTGTCGAGTACGTAGAGCCGAGCACCTGGGACCGGGCCCCCGATGCTGACCGGTCCGGTGTCGGTGAGGCGGTGGAAAGTGGCCCACACGGTCGCCTCTGTCGGGCCGTACTCGTTGACCAGATCCACCCCGGAGGACTGAACCGCGAAGTGCCGGTCGGCCAGGGCCTGCGGCAGGGCTTCGCCCGCCACGATCACCTGCCGCAGCGAGGCCAGTGGCGCTGTCCCGGCGCGTTCGGCGGCATCGAGCAGCAGCCCGTACAGCGTGGGCACACACAGGACGCGGTCCACGCGGTGGCGGCTGACGAGGGAGACCAGCGCTTCGGCGTCGCGCAGTTCGTCCGCGGACGCCACGACCAGGCAGCCGCCCGCGAGGAGCGTCCCCCATATACCGGCGACCGATGAGTCGAAGGCCAGCGGGGACAGCAGCAGGAACGTCGGGGTGCCCGGGTAGACCATGAGGCGGGCCTGCGTCGAGGCGGCGAGATTGCGGTGCCCGACGATGACGCCCTTGGGCTCGCCCGTACTGCCCGAGGTGTAAATGAGGTACGCCGGATCTTCCGGGCCGACCGCGGCGGGGAAGGAGTCGGAGGGGTCAAAGGGTGCGGCGTCCGGGGCGTTCGCGACCGTCACGACGGGCATCGGAAGGTCGGCCGCTCGCACCTCGGCCGCTTGCGCCGTTGCCACAACGATCTTCACCTGCGCGTCGTGGAGGATCGTCGCGAGCCGGGCAGTCGGTTGGGCAAGATCGACGGGCACATAGGCGGCGCCCGTGCCGAGGATGCCGAGCACGGACGCGATCATCGCGGCGGAGGGCTCGGCCAGGAGGGCGACCCGGTCTCCGGCACCGACCCCGGCTGCGGCGAGGCGATGGGACAACTGCCTGGCCCAGGAGACCAACTCGCCATAGGTGACGGCGACGTTGCCGCATCGCACGGCGGTCGCCGTGGGGCGGTCGGTGGCCAGTTGGGCCACCACTTCGTGAACGGGAACGAAGGGGGCTTCCGGTAGTGGTTCGCCGATGGTCGAGGCGGTCGCCTCCGGTGTCGCTCCGGCGCTGTCCTTCGGTCTGGACAGACTGGAATTCACGCGTTGTGAGGCCAGCATGAAGAGAAACTCCTCAAAGTCAGCAGTGGGATCCCTGGGGATGATGAACTCCTTGGTGTGAGTCCGCCTACTGCTCAATTGCTCGGTCAGGATCCGATGAGGAATGTGCGGTCTCTGCTGTCACGAGTGACCGCGCTGCGGTGGGAGTGATCATAGGAGGGCCGATTGGTCGACGCAATGGACCCAGGGCGGTTTCAAAGGGATCGGTGAGCGACTCGAACCAGGCGACCGGACCACGGACTTGGTCTCGTGCACCACCCCCGTCCAGCGCTTCCGGCCGGAGTGTGTCCAGGGCGGGCACGGTGGTGAGAGATGATGGCGGGACGAACACGGCACCTTCGTGGATCTTGAGGAGAGCTCCGTGCTCTCGGCGTCACCCGCGGAGACCGCACGGTTAACGGCATCTGTTAAGTTGTGGCCTCCACGGACAGGATGCCCGTAAGTCACAATCACCGCTTCGGCCACTTACGCATCCGCCTGATCCTGGGGGACCCATGCCACTCGCCGCCCTGAGACGCGTCGCCCGGGAAACCGTCTCCGGTCTGCCTCGGCAGTTCTGGTGGCTGTGGATCAGCACCCTCGTGAACCGGCTCGGCACCTTCGTCGTCACCTTCATGGCCCTCTATCTCACGGTCGAACGCGGGTATTCGGCCTCGTACGCCGGTCTCGTCGCCTCCCTGCACGGGCTCGGCGGGGTCGTGTCCGCGCTGGGGAGCGGAGTGATGGCCGACCGTCTCGGCAGGCGGCCGACCCTTCTCATCGCGCAGTCCGCCACCGCCGGCTCCATCGCGCTGCTCGGCTTCATGCGCGGCCCCGTGGCCATCGCCGCCGTCGCCTTCCTCGTCGGCATGGCCTCCAACGCCTCCCGGCCCGCCGTTCAGTCGATGGTGGCCGACATCGTCAGGCCCCAGGACCGGGTGCGGGCCTTCTCGCTGCACTACTGGGCCGTCAACCTCGGCTTCGCCGTCGCCTCCATGGCCGCCGGGTTCATCGTCGAGTTCAGCTATCTCGCCGGATTCCTCATCGAGGCGGGGATGACGCTGGCGTGCGCGGTCATCGTCTTCCTCAAGGTGTCCGAGTCCCGGCCCATGCCCAAGGCCGAACAGACAGAGGACGGAGTCAACCTCGGGACCGTGCTGCGGGACGGGCGGTACATGGCCGTCGTCGGACTGTCCTGCCTCGTCGCCATCCTCTTCCAGCAGGGCAACGTCGGACTACCGGTCGCCATGGGCCGCGCCGGGTTCACGCCCGCCGACTACGGCCTGACCATCGCCGTCAACGGCATCCTGATCGTCGCCCTGCAGATCCCGGTCACGCGCTTCATCGAACACCGCGATCCGCGCGCGCTGATGATCGCCTGCTCGCTCCTCGCGGGGTACGGCTTCGGACTCACCGCCTTCGCCGGGTCGGTCGGCTTCTTCGCGCTCACCGTGTGCGTGTGGACGCTCGCGGAGATCGGCTACACGGCGACGCAGGCGGGGCTCGTCGCCCGGCTGTCACCCGCTCAGGGGCGCGGACGATACCAAGGTATGAACACGCTGGCGTGGTCGGCCGCCATCCTGATCGCCCCGCTCATATCCGGCACCGTCATCGACCACTTCGGCCCGGAGTGGCTGTGGGGGTTGTGCGCGGTCGTGGGGACCTTGGCGGGGATCGGGTTCGGCGTCCTCATGCGGCGGCTGTCGGAGGCACGCACGCCGGCCGCGGCGGTTCCGGACGAGGCCGGGCCGGAGGTCCGTAGTGCCTGAGACCCGCCGCCGGCCGGGACCACATCACCAGCGCCTCCGCTCTGCCGGCCAGGCCCTGAGCAAGCCGTCACCACGTCGGCCAGACATGCCCCCGAACCGGAACACACCTCCAAGGACTCACTCAACCTGACAACGCCCGGCGGCCGTCTGACTCTCAGCGCCCCTGCGCGACGAGGCGCACGGTGGCGTGCGCCGGTCCGTTCACCGCGATCGAGCGCAGCGGCTCCATGTCTCCAGTCGGTTCGATGACGTCGACCAACTCCACAAGTGTCTCCAGGAGCATCCGCATCTGGTGGCGGGCCATGGAGCCCCCGATGCAGACGTGCTCGCCCGTGCCCAGGGCCAGATGGCGATTGGGCTGTCGGCCGAGGTCGAACCGGTCGGGTTCCGTGAACACCGACTCGTCCCGGTTGGCCGAGGGGATCCACAGCACGACGCGGTCTCCGGCCGCGATGCGCCGGCCTTGGACGACCGTGTCCACGGTGGCCGTCCGCATGCTGTGCGTGGCGCTGCTCGTCCACCGCAACAGCTCCTCCACCGCGGTCCTGACGAGCGCGCCGTCACGCTCCCGTACCAGCCGCTGCCACTGCCGCGGATGTGAGCCGAGGGCGAGGACTCCCGCGGCGATCGACAGACCGGCGTTCTCCGACGCTCCGACGAGGTTCTCGACGCCCAGCAGGATCTCGGTCTCGGTCAGCAGGTCGCCCTGCACCTCGTTGTTGACGAACATGCCCATCGCGTCGTCCGCGTCGATCTCCATCCGCGCGTACATCATGTCGATGAAATAGCGCATCAGCGCCACGTGGCTGGTGAGGGGTTTGCCGGACTCGAACGCCTCCGTGCTCCACCGCAGCAGCTGCTCGCGGTCGTCCGGCTCCACGCCGAGCAGCCTGGCGATGTTGTGGCTGGAGAGCCGGGCCCCGATGTCGTGAACCACGTCGCAGGTGCCCTTTTCGATGGCGAGGGTCACTACCGAGCGGATCTCGGCGCGCATCTCGTCCGCCATGGAACGGGCGCACCGTTCGGTGAACCGGTCGGCCACCTGCCCGCGCAGGGCACGGTGCCTGGGCGAATCGGTCAGGGCCATGGTCAGGCCGCTGCCGGGATCCTCCCCCAGAGCGGTCGGCCGCAGCAGGACGCCCTGCGCCGAGCTGAAGACGGCCGGATTCTGGTACGCGTGCCGGATATCGTCGTACCGAGTGAGGGACCAGAAGCCCGGTAGGTCGCCCGGCTCGTGCCAGTGCGCCGGGGCGTGCTGTCGCATCCAGCGCCACAGCTGGTGCACCTCCCCGGAGGCGTGCAGGTCCGGGTCGTTGAGGTCGGCAGGGGTGTACGCGGATACGGTCATGACGCAGCTCCCGCGGCGATCAGGGCAAGACGGTCATGGAAACCCTTGAGCAGCGTCAGCGCGGTGGTCTCGACGACGGCCTCGCGCCGGAACGAGAGCACCGCGTCGAGTGCGCCGTCCTCGTCCGGCCACACCTCAAGGTGCAGCTCCAACGGGAGGGCGGCGTACGGCTGGCGCAGATGCGTGGCGGCGACGCCAGGCAGGTCGAGCCGGGGTGGAGTGTTGTCCTGCAGAGCGAAGAGGGACTGAAAGCCCGGCGGCCGCCCGGGCGTTGCCGGCCTGAGGCCCTGTGCGAGGTCGGCGAAGGGGACTTCGCCGCGGCCGAAGGCCTGGTGGACCAGCCGGCCGACCTCCCGGATGCCGTCCCTGCCGCCGCCCACCGCATCGCCGCGCAGGCGCACCGGCAGCATATTGATGAGGCAGCCGATGGCCTGCTCCAGCTCCGGGACGGTGCGCTCGGCGACGGGCACGCCCACCGCGAAGTCCCGCTGCCCGCAGACCTCGGCCATGGTGCCCGCCCAGGCCGAGAGGAGCACCACGAAAAGGCTCCCGCCGAGCGCCGCGCCCCGCGCGTCGAGACGGGCCGCCACCGCCGCGGGAACAGTCACGGAGAGATGTCCGATTCCGGTCTCGCCCGGGTCGGGCCGTTCCGGCCAGCGGATCTGAGGGACGTCCTGGAACTCCGCCAGTATCCGCTCCATCCGCCCCGCCGAGTCCGTCATCGTCGCGGCTGCCGTCATCAGTCGGGCCCGCTCGGCCAAGGTGGGCGGGGCGGCCTGTGGCGCACGTCCGGCATAGGCATCGGAGAGGGCACGAGCCAGGACTGATTCCGACCGGCCGTCGAAGGCGATGTGGTGGACCAGCAGCCCGAACAGCCACCCCTCCGTCTCGGTCACCGGCACCAGCGCGGTGCGCCACAGATCGGCGTCCTGAGGTTCAAGGGGCTCGTCGAAGAGCTGCCGCAGCGCGCCGACCGCATCGTCCACGGTCGGCTGGGCGGCCAGGAGCTCCAGGGGCGGGGCGGGGATGTCGGTGACCTCGGCGTGAGGAGTGGGATCCACTCGGAAAGCCGTACGCAGCACGTCGTGCCGCTCATGGACTGCGGCGATGGCCGCCTTCAGGGCGTCCTGGTCCAGTCTGCCGTTGAGGTGCCACGTCATCAGGCAGTATCCGGAGCGGTCCTGCGGCGCCGTCAGATGGCGGGTGAGGAAGACCAACTCCATGGCGGTCAGCGGGATGTCGCCGGTAAACGTCGGCACGGCATCCGTGCTCGGAGCCGACCGGAGCCAGGATGCCAGTTCTTCGGCCGACGACCGCTCGTACAGGACCGACAGGGGTACAGGCCGCCCCACCCGCTTGACGATGCGTGTACAGGCGCGGGCGGCTTGCAGCGAGGACCCTCCCAACTCGAAGAACGGCGTGTGCGGTGGCACGGTTCGGCTGCCCAGTACGGCGGCGAACTCCTCGGCGACCAGACGGACCAGCGGGTCGTCGACGGGGCCGTGGCCGTTCTCGTCGGGCGTCTCGGGCACGCGTGCCAGCAGGGCACGGTCGTCCAGCTTGCCGGTGCCGGTCAGCGGGAAGGAGTCGACAAAGACCACGGCGACGGGGCGTTGGTACGCGGGCAGGTGCTCGGCGAGGATCGCCGGCACGTCCGGCGGTGCACCACCGGACCGGCTCGGCACGCAGAAGGCCACCAGTTCGAGGACGCCGTCGAGTTCCGTGCGGCGCGGGACCACGCGGCAGCGGGCCACGTACGGAACCAGGCGCTCGATCTGCCGCTCCACCTCGGCCGGTTCGACGCGGTGGCCCCGGATCTTCACCTGCCGGTCGAGCCGCCCGCGGTACTCAAGGATCCCGTCCTCGTTCAGGATGCCCAGGTCCCCGGTGCGGTACAGCCTGGCCTGCTCGCCGTTGATGTCGATGTGTGTGAACTTCTCCGCGGTGAGAGCCGGTTCACCGAGGTAGCCGAGGGCCAGGCCGTCGCCCGCGACGCAGATCTCCCCCGGCTCGCCGGTCGCACAGGGGCGGTTGCCCTGGAGGACGAAGACGGAGGTGCCGGGTACCGGCCGGCCCAGCGGGATGCCGCCGTCCCGGGTGCAGTCCGCGGGGGTGATGCGGTGCGTGGTGGTGAACACCGTGCTCTCGACCGGACCGTAGCCATTTATCAGGGCCGTATCGGGGAATCGGTCGAGGAAGCGGCCCACATGCCGCTCGGACAGGCGTTCACCGCCGATCATGACTTGGGACAGGCCGCTCAGCGCCGCCAGGTCCTCATCAATGATCAGGTTGAACAGACTGCTGGTCAGCCACGCCGTGTTCACTCCGTGGTCGGCCACCATCGCGCGCAGGGCCTCGGCCGTGAGGAACGGCTCCTCGATCAGGACGCAGGTGCCGCCGTTGTACAGGGCGGACCAGAGTTCGAGGGAGAACACGTCCCAAGGCAGCGCCCCCGCAAGGGGGATGACCGTATCCCGGTCGAATCGCGCGAAGGTGCCCTCCCGGAACAGCCGTGCCGTCGCCCGGTGCGGAGTGACCACCCCTTTGGGCTGTCCGGTGGTGCCCGAAGTGAAGAACACGGAGCATGCGTCGGAGCCCTGTACCGTCACCGCGGGGCGGGCCGGACTCTCCCCCGTACCGCCCTCGTCCGGTGTCCACAGCGGCGCGGACAGCCCGGCGACCAGGCCTGGCCGGGTGACGACGAGAGGCGGCCGGAGCTGGTCGATCACCGCCTTGAGCCGGGTGGGCGGCCAGTCCGCGTCGAGCAGCGCGTAGGCGGCGCCGAGCTTGAGAACGGCCAGCAGTGTGACGACCAGGTTGACGGAGCGCGGCAGCAGAATCGGGACGAGATGCCCCTGTTGGACGCCGGCGGCGGCGAGTCGGCGGGCCAATTCCTCGGCGAGGGCGTCCAATTCGCCGTATGAGACCCGTGCGTCCGGGGCCAGGAGGGCTATGTGCCGCGGCCTGGCGTGGGCTTGTGCGGCGAAGACGTCGTGTAATCCTTCTCCCGGTGCGCCCCCAGTAACTTCTGCGGCCCACGGGGCACGCGACTGCAGCACCTCGACTCCCTTCGGATTCCTAGAAAATGAGGAAAGATGGAGTGCAACATCAAGAGCGCATGATATTGCCACGCATGACCGCATCGTGCAGGCATGACCCTGCGTAAGGTGACCCAACGAGGCACGGACTACCCATCGCTGGGACGAACGCCCTGACCGCCGCCCAGGCACGCACGCCTATTCGCGCGGCCTCTTGGGAAGCGACGATGGCCCGCCGCCGGAGTCAACCACACCGCTCAACCGCGAAGATCCCCGCCTCCTTCGGGACAGCGGACTGTGCCAGTATCACAGGGCGGTCCAAGGAAACACCTATGGCCGCTCACGCGCCACCAGCGCGACATCGGATGACATATCCGTTTCCAACGGAATGATGGGAGACGTTGTGACGAGTCGGGATCGCTCCTTGGATATCGCGGTCACTGGTATGGCAGCGCGTTTCCCCGGCCCCCGTGACCTCGACGCCTGGTGGGATTCCCAGCTCCACGGGAACGTGCACAGCAAGCGGTACACGCGGGAGGAGCTACTGACCGCCGGAGTTCCCGCCACGTTGGCCGCCGACCCGGACTACATACCCGTACGCGGCCATCTCGACGACTGGGACCGCTTCGACCACGACTTCTTCCAGATCCGCAAGCGTGAGACCGAGCTGATGGACCCTCAGCACCGCTGGATGCTGGAGGTGGCCTGGAACGCGCTTGCGGACGCGGGTGTTGTGCCCCACGACGACACGGCGGTGACCAGTGTCTACGCGTCCATGACGGGCAGCGGCTACATGCGCGCGATAGTCCGCGGCACAAACTCCGATCCGGGCCTGCTGGACGATCTGATCCACGGCAGCGAGCCGGACTTCATGGCGAGCCGTATCGCATACAAAATCGGGCTGAAGGGGCCTGCCTTCGCAGTACAGACGGCGTGCTCCTCCTCACTGGTGGCCGTCCATCTGGCAGTGCAGGCCCTGCTCAGCGGCGACTGCGACCAGGCACTAGTGGTGGGGGCCGGGTTCGATTACCCCCAGGCGGGTTATCTGCACACGCCGGGCGGAGTGCTGTCCGCCGCGGGTGTGTGCCGGACGTTCGACCGGGAGGCGGACGGGGTGATCCCCGGGTCCGGTGCGGGTGCCGTAGTGCTGCGCCGGCTGTCGGACATCACCGAGGACGACCCCGAGCCGTACGGTGTCATCCTGGGCTCCGCGATCAACAACGACGGGAATGCGAAAGCCGGTTACTACGCGCCTTCCACCGCGGGGCAGGAACGCGTCATCGGCGCCGCCCTGAACGCGGCCGAGGTCGACGGCGGGTCCATCGGTTATCTGGAGGCCCACGGCACCGGCACCCGCATCGGCGATCCGATCGAGTGGGCGGCGGCCGCCACCGCCCTGCGCAGGGCCGGAGCCCGGCCGGGCAGCGTGGCGGTGGGTGCCCTGAAGGCCAGCGTCGGCCATCTCGACGCTGCCGCGGGGGTCGCCGCACTGATCAGGGCACTGCTCGTGGTGCGCAACGGCATGATCCCGCCCGTCGCGGGATTCACCGAGCGCAATCCGCTGCTTGAGACCGAGAACTGCCCGCTGTACATACCTACCGAGGCGATCCCATGGACCGGTGAGCTTCCGCGGCGCGCCGGCGTGAGCGCCTTCGGCATCGGCGGCACCAACGCGCATGTCCTGATCGAGCAGGCGCCGCCGCGGGAACGTACCGCTGTGGAGGCAGGGGCCCCGCCCGAGCGCCTGGTCCTGCTGTCCGCGGCGGATCCCGGGGCCCTCGACCGCATGGCCGACGATCTGGCGGCCCATCTCCAGTCGCACGACCCGGATCTCGGCGAGGTCTGCGCCACCCTGGCCAACGGTCGCCAGGCCCTGAGCGAACGCCTCGCGATCACCGGCCGGACGAGTGCCGAGGTCGCCGAGCGTCTCGCCACCCGGTCCGGGGTGTCCCGGGGCACCGCGCCGGGGACGGGCCCCGCCCCGGTGCTCTTCCTCTTCCCCGGCGGGGGTACGCAGCGCCCCGGCATGGCCGAGCCGTTCACCGTTCTTCCCGGGTTCCGCCGGGCGCTCGACCGGTGCCTCGCGGCCTTCGCCACCCCGCAGGCGGAGCGGCTGCGGCAGGCACTGTACGACCCGGACTTCCCCGCCGCCGAGCTGAACCGGCCCGCGCTGGCCCAGCCGGCCCTCTTCACAGTCGGCTACGCGGCGGCAACAGCCCTCCAGGACCTGGGGATCCGGCCGACCGCGGTCTGCGGGCACAGCTCCGGCGAGATCACCGCGGCCGCTGTCGCCGGAGTCTTCCGCCTGGAAGACGCGGCCATGTTCATCACGGCGCGCGGCCGGTCCATGCAGGACTGCCCGGAGGGCGCGATGCTGGCCATCGGTACGGACGTGAAGTCGGCCGTGGCACTCGCCGAGGAGTGGGGTCTCAAGCTCGACGTGGCCGCGGTCAATGGCCCGGACTCCTGTGTGCTGGGCGGGCCGGCCGACGAGGTCGATGAGTATCAAAGACGCCTCGGCAACACGTTCTTCGTACGACGCCTGCGCTACAGCCACGCGGGCCACTCCCGACTGATCGAGCCCGCGCTGCCCGCGCTCGCCGAGGCGATGTCCCGGATCGAGCTCCGGCCGGCGACCCTGCCGATCGCGCTCAACGTCTCCGGCCGGGTCGTCGCGGCCGGTACCGAACTCCCCCGCGACATGTTCGTGACGCAGGTCCGGCAGTCTGTGCTGTTCGGCGACGCGCTCGACGCGCTGGCCGCGCACCTGCCGGGCGCCTTGGCCGTGGAGATCGGTCCTGGGCGTCCTCTCTCACCGATGGCGGAGGCGGCCGGAATCCCCACGGTCGCCCTGGACCAGATCAGGGACGCGTCGCAGTCCACAGCGCTCAGCGGCGTCGGCGCCCTGTGGACTCTGGGGCAGCCGGTCGCGCCGGCTGATCTGACCGGCGATGGCCGCAGAACGAGGCTGCCCGGCTACTCCTTCGCGGGACCTTCCTCGGTGGCCCCGGAGGCACTGATGGCACCTCAAGCGCTCGCCTCGCCCGCGTGGGACCCGAAGCGCCCTCCGGCTCCCACGCCGCTGCCCGAACAGCCGGAACCCAAGAACCCGGCCCCGGTCGACCCGGCGGAGGGGGTGATCCGGATCTGGGCGGAACTGCTCGGCCGTGACGATATCCCGGCGGACGCCGACTTCTTCGCCCAGGGCGGCGACTCCCTGCTGATCACCCGGCTCATCCGCAGAGTGAACAGCGAGTTCGGGATCCGCGTCCCGGTACGCGAGATGCTGACCCAGCGGACGCTGAGTGGACACGTCGCAGTGGTCCGCCGGGTCTGTGGCGAAGCGGATGCGGCACCCGCCGGCGCCTCTTGAGATCCCCAACTCCACTATCCCGGCTCAGCGTCCGGGTGCTGAAGAAATGGTCGCCCACCCGACGTCCCCGCTCCCGGACGAGCGCGCGCGTCCTGCGCCGCTGATGCCGGACGGCGGCCGTGAACCGCACATGCCTGCAAGCCTATAGCGGGAATTAAACGGGTAAGCCCGACATGAATCACCATATCCGCCACAATCACCCGCCACACCCGACGGCGACAAATCCCGAGCCTGCACCGCGAACGGACTGAAACTTATTCATCATCCAACGTGATGACCGTCACATGGAGGCATATTTCGTGGGCGTGATCACGGTGTTAGATTAATCCCCGCCAGTCGCATGACAGAAATAGAAGATAGGGGCGCCTTATCAGTGTTCGGCGAGGGATTTCATGATCGTTTTCTTGGTTCTCCGTGAATACTCCGCGGGTGCCGCCCTCGCCCGGGCTCCAGAATAAGATAAGTCATCCGAATTTCCGAACGCACAATATACCGAAATTGGTGCCCCTGAGTGAAGACTGCCTTTTTTATCGAGAGTAACATGTTGGACTACGGCCCTGAAGGCATGCGACTCGCCAAGGAAAATGGTTTTCGAGCTCATTTTGTCGCCCGCGATCCATCGGAGTACGAGAAGTTCCCTCTGAACCCGGTCAGCATTGCCGATACCCACAGCGTGGTCGACACCCATGACCTGGTGAAGCTCATGCATTTCTTCACCGACCACGCGCCGGACGCCGTGATCGCGTTCGACGACTACCGGCTGGTACAGACAGCCGTGATCGCGGAGCGGCTCGGCCTGCCGCACGCCCCGGTGGACGGCTTGCTCAACTGCCACTTCAAGGACCGTTCCCGCAGCCTGACGAAGGGCATTGGACGCTCCGTGGCGGCGGCACGCGTGCCGCTGGACGAGCCGGGCGACACGTCTCCACTCGGGTACCCGTGCGTAGTGAAACCGGTGGACGACAGCGGCAGTACCGGGGTCCGGGTCTGTTCGTCCGACCACGAGTACCGCACGGCCCTGCGTACCATCGCCGCCCACCCGGTCAACCTCCGCGGCTACCGCCGCGCACGGTACGCCCTGGTGGAAGAGTTCATCGACGGACCGGAGTTCACGGCCGAGTTGATGTGGGACGACCGCACCGACGACTGGCGGTTCCTCGGATTCACCAAGAAGTTGATGGCCGAGCTCCCCTTCCGGGTCGAGCTCGGGGCCATGTTTCCGTATCACTTCGGGACGGCCGAGGAGGACGCTCGCATAGCGCGGGTGGTTGTCGACTGGCTCACCGCGGTGGGACACCGCCGGGGAGCCGCCCATGTCGAGTTCAAGATCGTCGATGGCGTACCGGCGCTGATCGAGATCAATCCGCGGCTGGGCGGCGACCAGATCCGTGAGTTGATGCGGCTCACCGTCGGGCATGATTCCGTGGACTTGTATACGCGTCTGCATCTGGGCCTTCCGTCCGGCGAGTCGGTCGGCGACGCCCGCGGCGGCTACGCGACAAGCCTCTATCTGACGCCCCGGCGCACCGGACTGATCACGTCCGTGACACCCCCGTCCGAACTGCCTGCCGGAATCGTCCGCAGCACCTTCACCTCGGGACCCACACAGATCAACGGGGTGGTCGACAACGGCGACCGCCTCGGCCATGTCATCTCCTGGGCCGATGAATTCGATACCTCACTGGCCGTCGCGGAGGCATACCTTTCCCGGGTGGAAGTCAAGTACGCCTGACCCGGGGGCGAATGGGAAACCGCCGAAAAATCGGACGGGCAAGCAATTATCTGAGGGGAATTCTTGCTGCACGACTCCATTGTGGACTGTATCGGCGGCACCCCGATGGTCCACTTGAGACGCCTCTTCCCGACGGGACCGCAGGTATTCGCCAAACTCGAAATGCTCAATCCTGCGGGAAGTGTCAAGGACCGTACCGCGCGGCACATCATCGAGACCGGCATGCGTGAGGGCCTCTTTCATCCCGGGACGCACATTGTCGAGAGCACTTCTGGAAATTTCGGTGTCGCACTGGCCATGATGTCCCGGATCCATGACCTGCGCCTCACTCTGGTGGTCGATCCGCACATCACATCCAGCAACCATGCGATTCTGAAAAGCTACGGCGCGCAGGTCGAGATGATTGACGGTGCGGCAACCGGAGGCAGCTACCTACCCGCGCGCATCGCACGCGTGAAAGACATACTGGCCGCTGATCCCGCGGCAGTCTGGATCAACCAGTACGCCAACTCCCTGGGGCCTGATGCGCATTATCGGAACACCGCGGAGGAAATAGCCAAGGACCTGCCGAGCCACCCTGACTATCTGGTGGTCGCGGTGAGCACAACCGGCACGTTGAACGGCCTGGCACGCCGGCTGAAGGAGTACTCCGAAGGGCTCCAGGTGATCGCCGTGGACGCCGTCGGATCGGTGGTGTTCGGCAATCCTCCCGGACCGCGCCAACTTCCCGGGATCGGGTCGAGCCGAGTGCCGGAACTGCTCGACAAGAGCCTCGTCGACCGTGTCGTCGAGGTGACGGACGAGGAATCGATCGAGGCCTGCCATGACTTGTTGTCCAAAGAGGCGATTTTCGCCGGCGGGTCCTCCGGATCGGTCATCGCGGCTATCCGGAAAATCCTCCCCTCCATATGCCCCGCATCCTCCGTCGTCACCCTCTTCCCCGACCGGGGAGACCGGTACATAGACCTGGTCTACGGCGCGGCGACCTCCGAGGGCCTGCTCGCCGGGATGCCGGCCGGAGACAGCGATTCCCTCGCGGGCGCGAGGGCGGGTTCGTGACCGCCCGGGCGCCGGCCGGTGCCGCCGGCACTGTGCCGTCCTCATCGGAGCGAGCCCTTTCGGCAGCCGGTTCATCACCCGCCTTGGCAGGTCGTACGGCGTCCTGGTGTGTGACCCGGAAATCGCCGACCGGCCGGCCTTCCTGAACGCGGTTCTCGAACAGCCGGACACCGTGGGCGCACCGCGCCTCAACGCACTACCAGGGGAAAGGGCTCAAGTGAAGCCGGACCGAATCAGGATTCTCGACCGCGCCACAGTGACGCACTGCCTGGCCGAGATCGATCCCGTCAGTGTGGTCGAGTCCGCGGTGTGCGAGCACACCCTGGGCCGCTCCGACCTGCCCGCCGAGGGTTACATGGCCTGGGAGAACTCCGCCGGCGCCTATACCCGCTCGGTGGCGATGCTCGGAGGCGTACAGCAAGGCGGGAGCATGGCGTACGGCATCAAGCTGATCAATGCCTCGGTGACCAACCCCGCCCTGGGCATCGAGCGTGCCGGCGGCTTCACGGTGCTTTTCGATCCGGAGACCGCCCGCCCGGTCACCCTGATCGAGGCCGGACACATCAGCGCTCTGCGCACTGCCGCATACACGATGTCCAGCCTTCGCACGCTCGGCCCTACGGACTTCAACGCGGTGAGCATCATAGGATGCGGCACCATCGCGGCCATGCACGCGAAGCTGCTCGTCCAGTATTTCCCGGCAGTCCGAGAGCTCCACCTGTACGACATCGACCCCGCCCGGACGGCCGCGCTCGGCCGGGATCTCGCAACACACTGCCCGGATTTGAAAGTCACCGAGCACCCGGACGTCGAGTCGTGTGTGAAGGCGAGCCACGTGGTTGTCACACTGACGGTATCGTCCGAACCGTACATTCCGCCCGGCTGGTTCGCCCCGGGGACCTTCATCGCACACGTGTCGCTCGACGACGTGATGCCGGCCGTGTTCCTGGAGGCTGAGGCGATCTACGTCGACGACATCGACCTTGTGCGGGACAACCCTCGTCGCGTCCTCGGATCGGTGATGCGGGCCGGCGACGTGGTGGCCGACACGGAATCCTCGTCCGCCCACGGGCACGCCCTGGCAAGGCGGTACGGAGAGATACTGCTCGGCCGCGAAGAAGCGATTCGCCCTCAGGACGGCCTTGTCGTGAGCAACCCCTTCGGCATGGCGATCCTCGACGTGGCCGTCTGCCAGGAGGTGGCCGCACGGGCGGAGGCAGCCGGTCTGGGAACAGTCGTCGATCTCATGGGTGATCGAGAGCGGTCGGACGCGTGAACCTGTTCCAGCCGGAGCCGGACATCGAAGAAACCGGAGGCGAAACGATGACAGATCAGACGGCCGTTCGGGCTGACGGGCTGCGCCCTCCGCGCAGTCTCATCTCTCTGCACGACCTGACACCTGAGGAGTTGCAGACGCTCGTCCGTCGCTCCCGCGCCTGGCACGAGAACAGACGCCCCAAGGAGCGCCCCCTGCGGGATCTTGTGGTGGGCACGCTGTTCAGCCACACCTCGACGCGTACCCGGACGGCTTTCACCAGCGGTGCGGTACGGCTCGGCGGTACCGTGATCGCCTTCGGGCCCAACGACCTGCAACTCGCCACGGGTGAGTCACTGTCAGACACCGGCCGCATCCTGGGGGGAATGCTCGACGCCCTGGTCGTGAGGAGTTCCCTCGGTGAGAATGATCTGCGCGAGCTCGCCGGCACAGCCTCGATACCCGTCATCAACGCGATGGCGCGCGAAGAGCACCCGACCCAGGGCCTCACGGACATCGCCCTCCTCTCCCATCGCTTCGGTTCGCTGCGGGGGCTCCATCTCGTCTATCTCGGTGAGGGGAACAACACGGCCGCAGCGCTTGCACACGGCCTTGCGCTGATCCCCGGAGCCGCCCTCACCCTGGCGACGCCTGCCGGGTACGGGCTCGACCCCGCGGTCCTCGTTCGAGCCCAGCAGACGGCGAAGGAGTGCGGCAGCAAGGTCGTCGAGGTGCACCGGGTCGACGGTATCGACGGCGACGTGGACGTCGTCTACACGACTCAATGGCAGACCACCGGGACCAGTAAGAGCGATCCGGACTGGCGGACGGCATTCACGCCGTTCGCCGTCGACGAGCGTCTGATGGCGCGATGGCCGGATGCCTTCTTCATGCACGATCTGCCGGCCCGCCGGGGCGAGGAGGTCACGAGTGGCGTACTCGACGGGCCCCGGTCGCTGGCCTGGGACCAGGCGCAGATGAAGCTGGCCAGTGCGATGGCCGTACTCGATTGGTGCCTGACCTAGTGCCCCTGCCGGCACTAGCCTGCCTGCCGCCAGGGCCGGTTGTGCGGTAGGTGCAGGGGGCTCCCGTCATGGCCTGCCCCCTGACGGGTTGTCCCCGGTCCGGCGCACCGGCTCCGGGTGGAGAGGTTCCGGCCGACCACGGACCTGGACCGGGAGACCCGACCGGAGACTTCGCCGGATACAGCGTGGTCACCCGGTCAGGCGGTCATCAGGCGCCGCAGGTCCGTCACGTACTTGCGGATGAGAAGTGGGGACAGGCGCGGCACATCCCGATCCGGTCCGATGCCGGCCTCCTGGACGGCCTCCCGGAAACGGACCGACGGGACATCCGAACCGGGTACAGCCTCTCCCGGTTCCTGGAAGCCTCGCAGCAAGGGAAGGACGGAGTACTGGCGCTGTGCCTCGGGCAGATTGCGCAGGGCGGCTTCGACGCGGACGAGCCAGTCACCGTAGCCCGCGATCCGCTCGATACCGTGGCCGTCCTCGATGAGCCAATCCACGAACGTGTCGAGTGAGATGCCGTCATCGTGCGGGTTCACCAGGCTGAAGGTCCGGTACCCGGAGGTGCTTCGTCCCAGCGTGACGACCGATGCCGCGGTGAAGTCGACGGGGAGGCCGTCGTAGTGGGCCCGCGGCCCCTCGCCGCTGTCGGTCCGGTAGAAGGAGTCCGGGGCCACGCCCGTCGCGAGGAGACTGAACAGCAGTCGGCTGAACGTGTCGTGCACGTTCAGCTGCCCGGTGTACCGGCTGTGCGCGAGGATCATGTTGGAGCGGAACACCGTCACCGGCAGGTCGCACAGGTCGTGTGCCTCCCGCAGCAGCACCTCCCCGGCCCACTTGCTCGTCGTGTACCCGCCGGCGTACCCGTCATCGACAGGCTGGACCGGCAGCGCGGCGCGCACGTCGGTGTCCTCATCGAGAGGCTGTCCCCTCCGGGATCTGGAGACGGCCACGCTGGAGATGTACGTGAACGGCTTGAGCCGTTTCGTCAGGGACAGCCGGATGAGCTCCGCGGTTCCGAGGACGTTGGCGTCGAACAGGTGGCGGTAAGGCAGCACGTGGTTCACCAGGGCGCCCGCGTGGACGATCAGGTCCACCTCACCGGTCAGCCGTTCCCATGTCGCCTCGTCCAGGCCCAGCCGTGGCTCGGCGATGTCTCCTGCCAGCACTTCCAGGTGCTCTGCGGCCAACTCCTCGAAAGTACGCGTCAGTTCGGAGTCGTCGCTGCCGAAGGCATCGGCCAGTCGCTGTCTGGCGGCGTCCGGGGCCTTGCCGCGGACCACGACGATCAGCTTGCCGTCGGCCGGGGCCAGCCGATGAAGCCACTCAAGGGTGAGGAAGCGCCCCAGGTATCCGCTCGCGCCGGTCAGCAGAACACGGCGTGGCTCCCCGGCAGGGCGCGGGAGGTGGCGGGCGCCGTCGAGAGTCGCCGCATCGATGAACCGGCCCAGGATGAGGTCCTTGGCGTGCGTCTCGGTGGCGTCCTCGCCGTGCACCGACGCGAAGGTGGGGCGCGTCGCGGTGGCCGTGCGCTTGGACTCGACGTAGGCGGCCAGCTGCCGCAGGTCGTGCGCGGGGCTGATGATGACGTCGACCGGTACCCGGACACCGAAGGTGTCGTGCAACAGGTTCGACAGTGAGACCGCGGACAGCGAGTCGCCGCCGAGGTCCCGGAAGTGCGCGGAGGGACTTACCTCTGTCATCGAGCCCACCAGCATCGCCCGCGCGGCCCGCTGGACCGTTTCCAGCACCGGCTGGTCGCGGCCTGTGCGGCGCAGGTCAAGCAACTCCTGGCTCTCGTGCGCCGAGATCTCGGCGTACAGCTGCTCCAGTCGCTCGCCGTAACGCTCCACGAGCTTGGGCCACAACAGCTTTCGCTGGTCCGACAGCAGGCCGTTGGCCTGGCTGAACGGCTCGGCCTCCAGCAGCAGACCCCTGGGGATCTCGTACGAATTCAGGCCGGTGTCCTTCGCGATCCGCTGGAGCGATTCGCTCAGCAGTTGTTCGAGACGTTCCCGGTCGTCCCCGTACCGCCGCAGGGCATCCGGGGTGGGCACGACGACAGCGAGCAGGTAAGAGCGCTCGCTGTTGCCGTAAAGGAAGATCTGCCGCACCAACGGGCAGGCGGCGAAGATCGATTCCAGCCTGCCGATCGCCACGAACTCGCCCTGGGACAGCTTCAGGACACTCTTGCGGCGGTCCACGACGGCGATACGGCGTGGACCGAGCTCCGCGACGATGTCACCGGTCCGGTAATAGCCGTCCTCGTCGAAGAGATCCGCCGTCAGCTCGGGCTGCTTGTAGTAGCCGGGTATGCCGTCGGCCTTCAGCAGGAGCTCGCCGCGCGGGTGTGGCGCGTCGGTGCGGAAGTAGCCGAGCTCGGGCACGTCGACCAGCTTGTAGTCGATCACCGGCGGGCACAGCAACTCGCCGTTGACCGCGATGCCCGGGACCTCCGTGGAGCCGTACCCGTTGTGCAGGGGAACGCCGAGGACTGCCTCGGTGAACTCGGTCAGTGTGGCGGACAGCGGCGCGGAGCCGCAGCTGGCCGAGCCGACGCGCCCTCCGAGGACGTCCTCGCGGAGCTGCTTGCGCACCTTCGTCGCGGCCCGCTCCGGGTCGGTGCCCGCGGAGGTCCGCCGGTCCAGCTCGCTCTGGTAGAGCTGGTGGAGCATTTCGCACACGCGCGGCACGAGGTACAGCTCGGTGGGCCGTACGAGAGCGATGTCCTCGAAGAATGTCGACAGGTCACTGCTGGCGGTGAAGCAGCTGGAGCCGCCGCGGGCCAGTGCGTTCGTCAGCAGGAAGTGGCCCGCGAAATGGCTCAGCGGCGTGTAGTTGATGGTGACCGTGTCCGTGGCGGTCCGCTTCGTCCGGTCCTCCCACATCACCCTGGCAAGCCGCTCGGTGTACATCGCGCCCTTCGGCGTTCCCGTACTCCCCGAGGTGTAGATGAGCATCGACAGGGGATCCTCGTCGTCGCCGGGAATGTACAGCGGCGCCTCGGGCAGGCCCGCTCCGCGGTCGAGAACCGCCGACAGGGCGACAAGCTCCACGTCCCGTCCGGCCTCGGCCAGGCTGTCGCGGGCGGCGGCGAATCGCTCCGCCTGGTCCTCGGCGCGCGGGTGATAGTCGAACACGAGCAGCCGCTGGACTGAGGGCGTGCGCAGGGACAGCTCGGTCGCGGTGTCCAGTCGCGCGATGCTCGCGGCGACGAGGACCGGCTCGGTCTCCGCCATGACGGACGTCAGATTCTCGGTCGGTGAACTGATCTGCAACGGAACGTTGACGGCGCCCAGATAACCGCACGCCAGGTCCAGTGTCGCGTAGTCCCGGCTGGCGAAGCCGAGGAGGGCCACACGGTCGCCCGCGACGAGAGGGCGCTGCGGGTGGTGGTGCCATTCGCTCGCCACCGCGCGGATACGGCTCCACAGCTGCCTGTAGGTGGTCATTTCGTAGCGCGGCAGCAGACGGGCCGAAACGCGCCCGGTCCGGGCGTCCCGCACGAACTCCCTCGCACGCTCACCGACGGCGGGCCGGTCCTGATAGCGCTCAAAGGCATGTGCCATTACTTGCGCGAGTCGCACTGTGATCTCCGCGTCGCATAGTTGGCGGACTTGTCTGGAGACAGCCGGCCTGTCGGCCTGCGGCTTCCCCTCGCCGGGCGTCGGCGGGCCGTTTCTCCAGGGCGCGACATTCTACAAGTGCTGCGTAGTCAGCGGGTGTTACAGAACCCGGTGACCCAGGCGGTGATTTTCAGCCGGGCCTGTGCACGGATCGGCAAGGGAACATCACGCCACGCGGGGGTTCGTATAAAGCGTCCCCTCGGACCAGATGTAACGAGTCCCGCCCCAACTGGCCGCTGACTCGACGTCGGGAAAGAAACCCCGTCCCTCCAGGTTCGCGCTCGTGTTGCACAACACGGGTACTCCGCTGATTTCCGCGTAGGCGGCGAGGATACGAGCGGTGTCGGTGTCCTGAGTCGACGCGATGGTCTGGAGCCGAGCGGTGCCGTCCAGGTGAACGACCGCCGGGACGCGTTCGGCCCAGCCGGGCCGCATGCGGTGCTCGAAGATCATGTAGGGGTCGGGCGTGCCGGGGGCGAAGACCTCCGGCGCGCGGTCCTCCAGGCAGATGGGCGCGACGGGCCGGTACGGGGCTCGGTTCTTGATGTCGTTGAGCCGGTCCTTCATCCGGGTGTCGGTCGCGGGCGCCAGGATGCTCCGGTTGCCCAGAGCGCGCGGGCCCAGCTCCGCCCGGCCGGAAAGGACGACCACTGGTTCGCCCTCGGTGTGCAGTAGGGCGGCCAGCCGCCGTTCGTCGCAGGGCTGTGCCCGCCACCCGTCGGGAAGTGTGCCAGTGGTGATCCGCGGTCCGCTGTAGACATCCCACTCCAGCGCCGTCCGGCCGCGCCGGAACATCTCGCAGGCCGCTGTTCCGATCGCCGCCCCCGCGTCGTTGGGGAAGGGCGGGACAAAGACCTCCTGAAAGACCTCGCTGGCCCGAATCGCGGTGTTCCACTTGATGTTGAGCGCGCAGCCGCCGCCGAGTACCAGGTTGTGGCCGCCGTCCGGGAAGCGGCTCCGCACCGCCGTGGTGAGCCGCGCGAGCAGGTGGTGGCCGATGTAGGCCTGATAGGTGGCGATGAGGTCCGCGTTGGACAGGCCCGGCATCAGCTCGTCCCTGTTCGCGGCGACCTTGTCGCCCAGCACGCCCACCTTGTCGACGGGAAGGTCGCGGAACTCGGCCATGAGGTCGTCGAAGACGGCGAAGGCACCGGTCTCGACCCGGCCTTTGGCCGCGTACGCCATGGCCTTCCCCGCGACGGAGAGGTGCTGGCGGATGTACTTGTCGGACGTAACGTCGTCGGTGTTGAGCAAGTACGGTTCGAACCGCGAGCAGAAGGCCGCGAAGCTGCCTCCTAAGACGGGCATCAGGGCCTCGACGAAGGTCACCTCACGGGTCGCGGCTCGCACCTGGTAGAGGCGCGGCGTGATGAGGCCGTCCCAGACCACGACGAACGCGTCTTCGCCCCTGGCGGCGAACGGGCTTGAGCAGTACGGGCCGATGAGATGGTTGGCGACGTGGGTGTAGCCGGCGTAGTTGTCGAAACCATGGCCGCTGAAGGTGTGGCGTTGCAGCGGCCCGTCGTCGCCAGGGCTCTCAAGGTACGGTGCGACCCGGAACTGTACCGGCAGGCCGCCGGCGTTCACCTTGACGGCGGGCTCGCCCGCGGCGTCTTTCGTGTACCAGCCGTCGACCACGAACTGGTCGATGTCGGCGGGTGACAGACCCTCTGCGGCAAGGATCTCCGTCACGCGTTCCAGGTCTCCGAGGGAGCTGTAGCGTTGGCCGTTGTTCAGCTTCTCGATCTCGTAGCTGAAGAGAAGGCGACCATCTTCGATGACGGCGACCCCGCCGTCGTGCGATGCCTTAATCCCGCATATGAGCATGTGGTCAGCCACACCTTTCCGGCCGCATAGCAGCCCGAGCGTTCAAGGAATTTCATTCACGCGCCATTACGGGACAGCCCTTGGCGGCGGTTCAGCCGTACCGGCAGTGAGTGGAGCCCGCGAATGATCGTGCTGGTACGCCACCTCAGTTCCTCAGGGTCGACCGCGAGCCTCATGGCGGGGAACGCGTCGAGCAGGGCGCCGAACGCCACCCGCGCCTCCACCCTGGCCAGCGGCGCCCCGAGGCAGTGGTGGATGCCATGTCCGAAGGCCAGATGGCCGCCGTCAGTGGGCCTGCGGACGTCCAGCGAATGCGGATCGTCGAAGCGCTGTGGATCACGATTGGCGGAGGCGATCGCCAGCAGTACGAAGTCGCCGGCCGGGATCTCGACGTCACCGATGGTCAGGGACTCCGTCGCACACCGGAAGGAGGCGTGCTTCAGCGGGCTCTCCAGCCTCAGGAATTCCTCGACCGCGCCGGGGAGGAGGGACCGGTCCTCGCGCAGTGCCTCCCATTGGTCCGGGTTCCGCATCAGGTGGAGCGTGCCGTTGCCCAGGGCGTTGAGGGTGGTCTCGAAACCGGCGATGAACAGCAGGTAGGCCGTCGAGACCAGTTCGATCTCGGTCAGCTGGTTGTCGACGTCGTGTGCCGAGACCAAGGCGGCGAGCACGTCGTCGGTGGGCACGCGGCGTTTGCGCTCGATGAGTTCGCGAAGGTACTCGACCACCTCGGTCGTGGCGGTGGCGGCAGCTTCGGGGGAGTCGCCGGAGACGAGCGCCTTGGACCAGGACTTGAAGTTCTCCTGCTCCTCGATCGGCACACCCAGCAGCAGACAGATCACCCGGATCGGCAGTGGAAACGCGAAGGCGTCCAGCAAGTCCACCGTGTCGTCGTCCGGGAGGGCATCGATCAGCCCGCCGGTGATCTTCTCGATCTCCGGCCGGAGCACTTCGATGGCGCGGCTGGTGAAGGCCTTGCTCACGAGCTTGCGCATCCGGGTGTGGTCCGGCGGGTCGGAGTTCAGCATGTGGCTGGAAATGGCCGGTGAGAAACCGGCACGTCTGTTGCTGTCCGGCTCGTTCTGCGCGAACAGCCTGTCCATCCTGTTCAGATCGGTGCTCAACCGGGGATCCGCCAGTGCGGAGCGCACCGCCTCGTATCCGATGATGAGCCAGACCGGCAGTCCGCCGCACACGGGGACTCCGGGAGGCATCTTCACCCGGTGCGCCGAGCCTTCGGCGCTGAGCTTCGCGTACACCGAGTAAGGGTCCTGCACGAACGCGTCGTCGAGTTCCAGAGGGGTGGAATCCTGATCCATGGGTGCATCCTCGAAAATGTTGTTGGTTTCACGCGCCGAACGAGGCGGGAGAATCGCTGTGACTCGCGCCCCGGGCCGCGGCATTCACCGCTGCGTCCGGCCGCACGACGCCGGTTGCTCCTGGGGTGAACATCTCGGCGACCAGGAAGGCCAGATCAAGCGCCTGGCCTCCGTTGAGGCGCGGGTCGCACGCCGACTCGTATCCGCGGTGCAGGTCGTCGAAACCCAGTTCGGCGCCGCCGCCGACGCACTCGGTCACGTCCTCGCCGGTCAGCTCCACGTGGAGTCCGCCGGCGTGGGTGCCGAGCGCCCTGTGCACCTCGAAGAAGCCGGCGACCTCGGCGAGGATGTCGTCGAACCGCCTGGTCTTGTGCCCGCTGGGCGCCTCGAAGGTGTTGCCGTGCATCGGATCGCACACCCACACCACCGGCGCGCCGGAAGCCGTGACCTTCTCCACGAGCTGCGGCAGCAGGTACCGCACGCGGTGCGCCCCCATGCGCACGATGAACGTCAGCCGGCCCGGCCGCCTGTCAGGGTCGAGGCGGTCGATCAGGGCCATCGCCTGCTCGGGCGTGGCGGCAGGGCCCAGCTTCACCGCGATCGGGTTGTCGATGGTCGCGAAGTAGGCGACGTGGGCGCCGTCGAGCTGTCTGGTGCGGTCGCCGATCCACAGCATGTGGCCGCTGCCCGCGTACCTTCGGCCGGAACGCGGGTGGTAGCGGGTCAGCGCGGCCTCGTAGTCGAGCAGCAGTCCCTCGTGGCCGGCGAACAACTCCGTGGTGCGCGACGGATGGCCGCCGCCGCACGCGTCTTCGCGGGACAGTGCCTCGCCGATTCGACCGGCGAGTTCGCCATAGCGTTCACCGGCAGGCGAGCGTGAGACGAAGTCCTGGTTCTCCTCGTGCAGTTGGCGCAGGTCGGTGCCGCCATGGGCGTATGCGCGCATGACGTCCAAGGTGTAGCGCGAAGCGTCGTACATCCGAAGCAGCCGGGCCGGGTCCGGCCGTCGTTCGGCCTGGCTGAAGCCGATGCCGTTCACCGCGTCGCCCCGGTAGACCGGGAGCGTGCGCCCGTCGACGGTCTCGGTCTGCCGGGATCGGGGCTTCGCGTACTGCCCGGCCATCCGGCCCACCTTGACCACCGGCACCGCCGACGCGTACGTCAGGATCACGGCCATCCGCCGCAGGAGGCGCAGTTTGCTGTGAATCGCCTGTGCCGAGAGGCGGTCGAAACGTTCGGCGCAGTCGCCACCCTGCAACAGGAACGCCTTGCCCTCTGCCGCCTGGGCGAGTCGTGCGGTGAGCGTGTCGCACTCCTGTGGCGTGACCAACGGGAGCAAGGCCGCCAGGTGATCCGCCACATCGCCGAGCTCAGCCAGGCTGGGCCACTCCGGCCGCTGGTGGGCGACGAGTGTCCGCCAGTGCGCGGCGGCTTCGCCGGTGAGGGTCAACATGATCTCCGTCCGCTTCTCATGGCTCAACGGTGCGGGGCCGTCAGCGGGACCATCTCGACGAGGTCGTGGCCGATGCCCAGGTCGTCGAGCAGGAGCTGCAACGGTCCGGTGTCCCGCGCGGGCACGGGACGGGACGCGGCCCACTCGCTCAGCTGACCGGTGTCGATCTCGAAGCCGCCCTGGGCCGCCACGGTCACCCAGGGGTCCAGGTCCGCGGAGCGGAACGCGGTCAGCCCGGTGACGAGTGCTTCGCGGAACGTCCGCTGCTGTGCGCCGTCCAGGCTCCGGTAGAGCGAGCCGCACAACGCGCGGAACACCACCGCGTGTCCGCTCTCGTCCCGCCGGTGCAGATCGGTGGTGATCCGGTTCATCGGCTGGATCTCCTGGGCGGTGGCGAGTGTGGAGAGGAACCCGCTGATCGTCGTCTCGGCGGCCAGGGAGAACGCGATGTCGACGATGTCGCGGTCGAACCCGGACAGCCCGGCACGGACCGCGTCCAGTCCCTGGACGACCGACCAGACGCCCGGCGCGAACCGCACGTCCGCCAGGTCGCGCCGTCTGCGGGTGACGCCGACGGCGTTGTGGCACATCAGGATGTGATAGTGCTCATCGATGATCGTCTGGTGCAGGGCGTCGACGGCGACATCGTCACGGCGGACGGGGATCCGTTCCTGGAGCATCAACCGGCAGGCGGGCAGGATGATCTCGTCCTCGATGGCCGCGGTCTTGGCGTTGTAGGCGATCCACGCCGCGGACAGGATGCGCTCGCGAGCGTCCCGGTCGAGCCGGTCGGCACCCGGCAGGCCCAGCACCGGGACGAGGTGTTCGGGGAAGTCCGGCAGCGCCGCGTCGAAGTGCCCGTCGAGGTCGAGGTCGTCCTTCTTGACGGCCACTCGCTTCCCCCAGCGGAGCGTCAACTGCACCAGCAAGTCACGCTCGTACTCGGGCACTTCACGTGCCGCGGTCATCGGGAGACCTCCTTCATGGCTTCACCACAGGAATCAGGGAGGCGCCGGCCGGAACGGCGAGCGCGGCCAGACGCGCGAGTCCCCGCACCCGCCCCTCGTCCACGAGCCAGGAGCCGATGACCATCACCGTCCCGGCGGCGTCGGCCGTCGGCCTTCCGCCATCGGCGTCCCACCACCGGCGGACGCCCTGGGCGGTCGCTGTGCTCGTCGCTCTGTTCATCGTTGGGAGCCGCCCACGTCCGACACCGCCGACGCACGCCAGGCGCGGAGCGACGCTGCCGCCTTGAGCAGCATCTCCTCGTACTCTTCATGCGGGTCGGAGTCGAGCACGATCGCCCCGCCCGCTCCGATGGTCAACCGGTCACCGACACGGACCGCGGTGCGGATCACGATGTTCAGGTCCGTGCCGCCGGAGAGGCCGAAGTAGCCGAGGGCGCCGGAGTAGACACCCCGGGCCTCCGTCTCCAAGCGGTCGATGATCTCCATGGTGCGCAGCTTCGGCGCCCCGGTCATCGACCCGCCTGGGAAGCACTGCCGGGCGCAGTCCATCGCGCTGACCCCGTCATTGAGCCGTCCGCGAACAGTGGAGACCAGTTGGTGCACGGTCTCGTAGCTCTCGACGGCCAGGTACGGGTCGACCTCGATGCTGCCCACCTGACACACCCGGCCCAGGTCGTTGCGCAACAGGTCGACGATCATCAGGTTCTCGGCCTGAGTCTTGGCGCTTGAGGCGAGGGTGGCAGCCAGTTCGGCGTCGCGCACCGGGTCGGCGTCGCGAGGGGCTGTGCCCTTGATCGGCTTGCTGGTGACCGTGCGGTCTCTCTCGATGCGCAGGAACCGCTCCGGCGAGGAGCTGAAGACCGTGACGGCGCCGAGGCGCAGGAGCGCGGCGTACGGTGCCGGGTTCGCCCGGCGCAGCCTCAGGTAGAAGGACGTGTCGTCGTCATGGAACGGCATGTGCAACTTGTTGGTCAGGCAGATCTCGTAGCTCTCGCCCCGTTTCAGCTGCCGTTGGCACTCCGTGATGTCCGCCAGGTACTGGCTCCGGCCGCGGCCGAGGTATTCCTCGGCATTCGGGGGCGGACCGGCGGCAGGTTCGCGCGGCGGCTCGGCGTCGGCCGGGTTCAGGCCCATCAGGAGCGCGGACGTCCGTTCCACCCACTCCTGCGCGTCGCGCCGGGTCTTCTCGTCGTGGACGGCCACCACGTAGGTCAGTCCCTCCTGGTGGTCGACCGCGATGACGTGATCGGCGAACATCCAGATGGCGTCCGGCGTTTCGGCGGTGTGGCGGGCCGTGGCCCCGCATTCGGCCTTGAGTTCGTAGCCGAAGTAGCCGACGTAGCCGCCGGTCAGGTCGAAGGGCAGGTCCGAGCCGGGGACGCGCCGTTCGCTTAGCCGCTGTTCGAGGACGTCGAACACGCTGCCGGTGACGATGTGGACGCCGTTCGCATCGCGCACTTCCACTGTCCCGCCGCCGGTGCGGTAGGTCAGGACCTCGCTGAGCGGACCTGACGTGTCGCCGAGGAACGAGAACCGGGACAGGCCTTCCTCCACCCGGCTGCTGTCCAGCCAGAAGCAGTACGGGATGTTGTCGAAGAGCTTGAGAAAAATGGCCTCGGAATCGGCAGCGGTCGACACGACCGTGCTGATGATTCCAAGTCCCTCGACCGCGCCGGCCGTGTCGTCGGACCGTGCGGAGACGGTGTCGGCGACGGCGACGGATGGCCGTTGTCCGTGCCCCGTCCGGTGGGTCAGTTCGGCGAAGTTCCGCAGGATCTCACGCCCGTGCTGGGAAGCGATCGACTCGGGGTGGAACTGCACGCCCCACTGCGGCAGATCGCGGTGACGCAGCGCCATGAGCACACCGTCGTCCGCCCACGCGGTGGCGACGATTTCCTCGGGCAGGGGCTCCCGCACACACAGCGAGTGGTAGCGAACCGCCACGAATTCACGCGGAATTCCGGCGAACAGCGGATCTCCCTCGTGGGAGATCTTGGCGAGGTGCCCGTGTCTCGGTTCGGGCGCGGCGACCACCGACGCTCCGGCCAGGTGCGCGATCATCTGATGGCCGAAGCAGACGCCCAGCACGGGCAGCGTGGTGCGGCGCAGCAGGTCGCCGAGGAGGCCGACGTCGCGGGGGTTCCGCGGCCGTCCAGGGCCGGGTGAGACCACGATGTTGTCGAAGTTCTCCAGCCGCAGGCTGGACAACATCGGGTCGTCGTTGACCATGACGACGGGCTCCTGGCCGTTGATGTCGGCGATCAACTGGTACAGGTTGAAGGTGTACGAGTCATAGTTGTCCAGCAGCAAGGTACGCATCATGGACCGTCCAAGATTTTCCAGAGCGCCTGGACGTCGCCCGCTTCCAAGGTGATCCCGAAGATCTCCTCGGGAGCGGAAAGTATCTCGTCCACATCGAGTTCCCGGAAGGTCGCCGGCTCCGCGGGACGTATTTCCGTGAGAGTGCTGCCGACGAGGATGTGCCTCACTTCGGGCTGTGTGCGCTGGAGGACCATCCGGTGGTTGAACGGCGAGCGCGGATGCGTGAGGCAGAAGTGGTGGAGGAGCTCGAAGTCCGACGGATAGCGCACGTCCGTGGTGAAGCCGTAGAGCTCCGCCGGTCCCTCCGGCCGCAGGAACCGCAGCACGTGTTCACCGGTCGGCTCTCGCACGAGATCGAACGACCAGTCGCCGTCCAGCCGCGCGTTCTCCGCGAGCCGAATCGGCTCGTGCGGCCCGTAGCCACCGAAACTCACGTCGTGGAGCCAGCGTTCGCCGTCGAGCTCAACGCACAGGGCCACGTGCAGGGCCGGCCCGAACTTGCTCCCGGTGCGGATCCGCGTCCTGCCGGCGAACGCCGTGAACGTGAACCCGATGCGGTCCAGCACGGCCGCCATCAGCACGACCTGTTCCAGGCACCAGCCGCCGCGGCCCTGCCGGACGATCTTCTCCTGGACGCTGTCCAGGTCCAGCGGCACCACCGTGCGCCCGAGCAGCGCGTCGAGGTTGTCGAAGGCGATCGCGTCGACGTGGGCGGTGTGCAGGCCCCGCAGCGTGGATAGGTCCGGAGCCACGTCGCCCTGGTAGCCCACGCGGGTCAGGTAGGCGTCCAGGTCGACGCCACTCCCCTGCCACATCGAATCTGTCACACGCAGCTCATCCTTCATGTGAACTGCCCGGCGACCACGGCCGCGAGAATGATCCAACCGAAGTGAGTGTTGGCGACGAAGGCGTCCCAGCACGATTTCGGATCATCCAGGTCCACACGTACGACCAGATGGGACAGGAAGATTCCCGCGAGCACGACGATCAGGTAGAACGCCCACCCCACGGGCGTCCGGGAACCGGCCCACAGCACGCCGCCGACGCTGAGCGCGACGAAAATCGCCAGCCACGCCTTGGTGGCCTTGCCGAAAAGCAGAGCGGAAGACCTGACACCGATGTTCCGGTCGTACTCCTTGTCCTGATGGGAGTAGATCGCGTCGTGAATCAGGGTCCAGAAGGCCCCGCAGGCGTACAGGCCGTACACCGCGAGCGGGTAGTCGAAGCTCCCGGTCACCGCCGTCCAGCCGATCAGCACGTAGACGCTCATCACCAACGCCAGGAACGCCGAGGGCCAGAAGAAGATGCGCTTCATGTAGGGGTACGCGACGATCAACGGGTACGAGGCCCCGACGACCAGGGCTGTCTCCACGTTCGCCACCGCCAGGACCAGCAGTGCGGCCACGGCCTGTGCGGCGGCGAACAGGAGTGCGTTCCCGACGCTGATCGTCCCCGCCGCGACAGGACGCGACACCGTGCGGGCGACTTGAGCGTCGACGTCCCTGTCGACCACATCGTTGACCGCGCAGGCCGCGCCGCGCACCAGCACCGCGGCGACGGCGACAACCACCAGCGCCAGCAGGTCTGGTCGCTGCCCGGAGGCGAGGACGCCGGCCCACAGCCCTGGAAGCAGGTAGAGCACGTACCCCGTAGGCCTGTCCAGTCGCATCAACAGGAGATACGCGCGGACTGAATCCGGGCTCTTCGTGACTACGCCCGTAGATATCTTGTACAGCATCAGGATCCAATCACCATGTCACCGGAAGCTGGATCAACCCGCCGATCAGCGTGTTGTGGCGCAGCCTCAGCTCCTTCACACCGACAGCCAGACGCATGGTCGGGAATCGTGCGAGGAGCTGGGTGAGCACCACCCGCAGCTGCATCCGGGCCAGCATCGCGCCGACGCAGTAGTGCGCACCGTGCCCGAACATGAGGCTGCCCGTGGTGTCGCGAGTGACATCGACCCGGCCGGGGTCGGCGAAGGCCGTCTCGTCGTGGTTGGCCGCGATGATGTTCAGCAGCACGAAGTCACCGGTCCGGATGGTAACCCCGTCGATCTCGAAGTCCGTCAGCGCATAACGGGGCATGCCGCCGTTGTGCGGGTTCGGCATCGACATCCGCAGGGTTTCCTCAACCGCGCCGGGGATGAGACTCGGGTCGTGCAGCAACGCCTGCCACTGCTCGGAGTTGACCAACAACAGCGACACACAGGTGCCGATCCGGGCCACCGTGGTCTCATAACCACCGAACAGCAACAACGCCGTCAGCCCGATGACCTCATTGTCGTTGATCCCCTCGGTCGCGCAGATCCTGGAGATCACGTCATCGCCCGGATTTCGCCTTTTATCAGCGACAAGTTGTCTGCAATAGCCGAACAACTCGCCCAGCCCCTGCTTGGACCTGACCGGGTCCCCGACGTTGGCGGCGTCCTGGGTCCAGCCGCCGAACTGGTCCTTGTCCTCCTGGGGCACGCCCAGCCACTCGCACATCACCTGAATCGGCAGCGACAGCGCCAACGCCTGGCGCAGGTCCACCGGTGGCTTCTGCCCGGCCAATCCGTCCAGGAGTTGCCCGGTCAGTTTTTCGACGTAGGGCCGCAGCGCCAGCATCCGCTCGGGTGAGAAGTGCGGCTCCAGCAGCGCACGCAACCGAGCGTGGTCGGTGGCGAAGCCGCCCAGCAGGCCGGCGAGAAGCGCCGACCCGCTGTCCTTCGCCGCGGCCTCCGGATCGGGATGGGAGCGGCTGAGCCGGTCGTCGTCGAGCAACTGCCTCACCCAGGCATGACCGGTGACCAGCCACGCCTCGTCGCCCTCGGCAGTACGAACCCGATGGACCGCGCCCTGGGATCGGAGCGTGCGCAGCCCTGGCGCGAGTTGCAGCACATTCGTCTGCTCGAAAGGCAATTGAGCTGGGGTACTCACTGACGGCCTCCGCCGGAATCGAGGTTCGGACCACCTTGTCGAAGACGATCACGACGTACTGGAGCTCGTCGCCCCGGTGTCCGTCGAGGAATGAGGAAGGCAGACCTGCCGGCCAACCCCCATGCGGTGGGCGGAAAGTCGCCCAGCGGCGGGTTGATCGGGTCCTGGGTCTTGCATGGGGTTCGCGAATTGCACCACTGAAAATCACTGTGCTGGATATGTGCTGGATATGTTGCGTAAATATCTCTCAGCCCTTGCCCCACCTCGCCGCGCGGTGAAACCTCGGCGAACTGTCGATGACGAAGGCTTGCGCAAAGCTCATGATCACCCGACACCACTACAGGTCAATACGTAGGCAGCTCCCGCGTCTACGCGCAATCCGAACCTGGAGTGATGCACCGTAATTTGCGTGACCGTTCCGACCGCCATCCTGTAACGGCCTCTCCAGTCGTGTCAACGACGCGGCGTGAGCATCTTCGACTTTAGGAAAAACCCCAAAGAAGACGGCGTAAGGCCTGGATTGGACTACCTTGCGGAATGATAGCCGCTGGGCGGCACCGAGGCCGTGTTCGAGTCCGGTCATTAAGCCGGCACCCAACGGCGGACAAGACTTCCCGAGAAGGACTCGGTCTCTGCCGACCCGCGTGGATACCCTGTTCGGCAACGCGAGCCAGGCGTTCCGACGCGGACGTCATGGCACGGAACGGAGTGGGAATGAGTGGCGGTAAGCGCGGTGTGCGTCTTCTCCGCGCACGGCGTCTCCCCGCAGGTACGGCAGAACGCGGACCACGAGGAGGTCGAGGGCACCTACGGGCACGCTCCCGACCGGACGGTCGTCGTCGAGACGGTCACCGACGCGGAGCCAGTGGACCTTCCCCCCGACATCACACCACATCGCTGATCATTACCGGGAATGGTTCACTGAAAGGTTGAGAGGCGGAATGGCTATGTCAGTTGATTCTGGGCAATTAGATGAAGACAGGTCGTTCGACCCGTATGGCGCACATCGCGACGACCCGTATTCATTTCTGGCCGACATCGGCGAGACGGAGCCGGTGTTCTACGCCCCTTTGCTCAACGCGTGGTGCGTCACCCGGCGCGAGGACATCGTTGCCGTGCTACGAGACGACCGGAACTTCTCGGCGCGCGACCACAACCCCCGCTCCGCGGTCGCGTTGCCCGAGGACGTGAGCCGGATGCTCCGCACGTGGCGCGGTGCTGGTGCTCTGGCCGTCGGCTCACTCGACCCTCCCGAGCACGCCAGGATCAGGGAAGTACTCAACGTCGGGTTCACGCCGGCCAGGGTCAGAGAGTTCGAACCCACGATCCGTGCGATCGCCGCCGACCTCGTCGAGCGGGCCGCGGTCGCGGCGGAGTTCGACTTCATCACGGCGTTCGCCGTTCCGTACTCCCTCGAAGTGATCTGCCGGCGCCTTGGGATCCCGGACGAGTACCTCGACCGCTGCCGCACATGGTCCGAGCAACGCATCGAACTCATGATGTTGCAGCGCTACACCGATCCTGACCGGCTGCGTGAATGCGCCCGCGGGCTGATGGACTTCGGAGCGTTCGCCCGGTCACTCGTGCAGGAGCGGCTCGCCTCACCGCGGGACGACCTGATCAGTGAACTGCTCCACGACGGCAAGGCAGGCCACACGCTCACCGCCGACGAGGCTGCTGTCCAGGTCCCCACACTGATCTTCGCGGGACACATGACCTGTGCCGAGGCGCTTGGCACGATCGTCTACCAGCAGCTTCAGTCACCCGGCGGCTGGGCCGAGGTGGTCGACGGGACGATCGCCACACGGGACCTTGTCGAGGAGGGGTTGCGGTTCGACAGTCCGCTGGCGGGCATGTACCGGAGCGCGGTCCATGACGTCGTGGTCGGCGACGTCCACCTGGCCGCGGGGAGCCGACTACTTCTGCTGTACGGAGCGGCCGGCCGGGACAGTCACTCCCCCACATGTCCGGCCGGGTTCAGTCCAGGCAGTGGGTCCGCCGCTCATCTCGCGTTCGGCCACGGCATCCATTTCTGTCTCGGAGCCGGATTCGCCCGCCTGCAACTGGAGATCGCGATACAGGCCATCGCCACCAGGATGCCAGGCCTGACTCTGGCACCAGGGCTGCCGCCACGTCACCGGCCGGTGTTTCCGCTTCGAGCGTTGACCGAGTTGCGGGTGCGGCAGCGGGGACGGGAGAGTACTGGTTGAAGCAGCTCAGCGCGCGTCGCCCACGCCGGGTACGCTGCCGGCCGCAGCCGGCGGCCGGCAGCCGGGACAGGAACTCGACGGTGTCCTTACTTGACGTGACAGACCATGACCAAGAATGGCTCACTGTTCAGGAAGCGTCAGGAAGTACCTCGACCTCAGCCTTGCGCCATGGGACGCCGAGCCGAAAACCGGGGACGGCGCCCGCGGTCACGCGCGGACCGCGGTCAGGAAGAGGTAGCCGCTCTCCGGGGTGACCGCGGACAGGCGCATGAAGTCGATGAGCGAGGTGGCCTGTTCCTTGCCGACCAGATCGACCAGCTTGTCGCGGACGGTCTCCACGGCGTCGGCCATGCGGGCGAGGGTACGGGAGACGTTGTCGCTGATGTCACGGATCTCCACGTCGACGAAACCGTTGGCGGCCAACGCCGTCCGGTATTCGTCCACAGTGCCCAAGGAGCGCACCGCGTAGTTCTCGCAGATGTGGTCGAGGACCACGCGTCCCTCAGGGCTGACCGGGCCGCGCTCGATGACGTCGGCGATGGCGAGGCGGCCGCCGGGGCGCAGGACGCGGGCGGTCTCGGAGAGCACCTGGCCGCGGTCGGGCATGTGCCACATCGACTCAAACGCCCAGGCCGCGTCGAACGAGCCGTCGGGGAAGGGCATGTCCATCGCGTCCGTGAACTGGAACGTGGCCCGGTCGGCGAGCCCAGCCGCGGCCGCGAGTTCCGTGGCCCGCGCCACCTGGACGTGGCTGACGGAGATGCCCAGAACGCTCACGTCACAAGCGCGGACGAGCCGCAGCGCGGGATGGCCGATGCCGCAGCCGATGTCCAGGACCCGCTGGCCGGCCTGCGCCGCGATACCTGAGATCATCAGGTCGGTCAGGCGGTCAGTGGCTTCCTCGATGGAGCTGTCGTCGGCGTCATTCTCCCAGTAGCCGTAGTGTTTGTTGGGGCCCCACGCGGAACCGTAGATCTGACCGATCCCGTCGTACATGCCGGCGACGTCGCTGGGAGCGGGAAACTGCTCAAGCGTCATGAGGAACTCCGTGTTGTTGTGAAGGTGGCGGGAAGTCGGCGGCGGTTCAGCCGTACCGGCGGTGAGCCCGCGAATGATCGTGTCGGTACGCCACCGCAGGTCCTGCGGGTCGACCGCGAGCCACATGCCGGAGAACGCGTCGAGGAGACCGTCCTGGAATCCGGCGGTCACATCGAAAGGCCGGCGGAAACCCGCTGCGCTCGGCTGGGCAACCCCAGCCGAGCGCCTGCGTGATCTACTGACAACCACTGACAACCAGGTAAGCCATCAGGTGTCGCGAGGACCCCGGGAATCCGCCGGCATGTTCTTTGCTCACTTCAGCTCGAAGCGCAGGAAACCCAGCCGCAAGCCCCCTGATTGCCATTCAGCGCCAAGCGCCTGGTTCGCCATCAGAGATATCCTCAGCTGCCTGCGGTCAACTGCTGAAAGGCCGCTGTCACTGTCCAGTACCGCCTTCGTCCAGGCGGCACTCTCCTCCCAGAACGGCAAGGTTTCTGACGTAGCGTCGACGTCATCGACCAATTCGAAACCCGCGGACTGCGCGGCTTCTGCGTAGTCGAGCACCGTAGCCGGTTTTGTGTAGAAGTATTCGGCCCACACATCGGCCCCGTGAGGGCGTGTAAGGAATACTTCCTCGATGCACACACTCCCGCCCGGACGAAGCACACGCGCCAGCCGCTCGAACCACAGAGGACGGTTGAAATATCCGCTGCTCTCGATTGCTACTGCCGCGTCGTAGGAGCCGTCCAAGGGGAGATGCATCGCATCACAGACCAGTGTTCGGACATTCCCGCCCACACCGCATTCCCGCGCGAACCCGTCAACTATCGGCGCGTGTTCCGGCGCGTTGGTGACCGCCGTGACGTCGGCGCCGTATTCCTGTGCCCAGAAGAGCGAGCCCCCGCCAAGACCGCAGCCGACATCCAGGACCCTCCCCGACAGCCGGTGTTCAGCGCCCCAGATCTTGGCCGCATACCGCAGCAAACCCTCTTGATGAAGCCGTATGCTGCGGCGAATAGCGTCCGGCGTCGCATCGTGAGCATTCAGTGGCGATTCAGAGGAAGGGTAGTAACCCACATGATAGTGAATCCTGGGTCCAGGCCCGTATTTGCGAACAAGCCTAGCCGTCTTGTCGTCGTAGTATTGGCCAACTATTCTTACCTCATCCTGGGGCTCCAGCGCTGCTTGAGGTGAACTTGAAAGTTCATCCAGATTTGACACGGTCACTCCTCCAGAGCTCGGATGCCGAGGCAAGTAGGCGATCCATGAAGTGGTTTGCGGCACGAGTGGGCCGGGCTGGACGGTTATACCAGCCTTGATCCGAGATTTGCTGCCATAACAGCGCCTCGTTCGAAATGCAGAGTCGCCCTCATGATCCGGAATCTTGAGTCGCCCTGAAATTGAGTGGCAGCTATTTGATTCCATCCTGGAGGACACCCCTGGTCGTGTCAACGACGCGGCGTGAGCATCTTCGACTTTAGGAAAAACCCCAAAGAAGACGGCGTAAGGCCTGGATTGGACTACCCTGCGGAATGATAGCCGCTGGGCGGCACCAAGGCCGTGTTCGAGTCCGGCTATTAAGCCGGCACCCAACGGCGGACAAGACTTCCCGAGAAGGACTCGGTCTCTACCGACCCGCGTGGATGCCCTGTTCGGCAACGCAAGCCAGGCGTTCCGACGCGGACGCCATGGCACGGAACGGAGTGGGAATGAGTGGCGGTAAGCAGGTCCTGCTGGCCGAGCCGCGGAGTTTGTGTGCCGGTGTACGCCGAGCGATAGCCATCATCGACCTCGCGCTGGAACAGCACGGCGCGCCGGTCTACGTCCGCAAGGAGATCGTGCACAACCACTACGTGGTGCGCGAGTTCCAGCGCCGGGGTGTCCGGTTCGTCGACTCCGAGCAGGAGGTGCCGGAGGGCGCGGTGTGTGTCTTCTCCGCGCACGGTGTCTCCCCGCAGGTGCGGCGGAACGCGGACGCACGCGGTCTGGACGTGCTCGACGCGACCTGCCCGCTGGTGGCCAAGGTGCACCAGGAGGCCCGCCGGTTCGCCCGCGACGGGCGGACGTTGCTGCTGGTCGGGCACGCGGACCACGAGGAGGTCGAGGGCACCTACGGGCACGCTCCCGACCGGACGGTCATCGTCGAGACGGTCGCCGACGCGGAGGCACTGGACCTTCCCCCCGACGCACCGGTCGCCTATCTCACCCAGACCACGCTCTCGGTGGACGAGACCAGGGACATCATCGCCGTGCTCCAGCGCAGGTTCACCGACCTGCGCGGGCCCGCCACCGACGACATCTGTTACGCCAGCCAGAACCGCCAGGACGGCATCAGGGCCATCGTGGACCGGTGCGACCTGGTGCTGGTGGTCGGTTCGACCAACTCCAGCAACTCGATCCGGATGGTCGAGGTGGCGCGCAGGCTCGGCGGCAGGGCCGAACTGGTGCCGGACGTCACCCACTTCGACCCCACGTGGCTGGCCGGCGTGAACACGGTCGGCGTGAGCGCCGGCGCGAGCGCACCGGAGATCCTCGTCGACCAGCTGCTCGACCGGCTCGCCGAACTGGGTTACGCGGACACGTCCGTAGAACGGGTGGCGACCGAGGACATCGTGTTCTCCCCGCCCACGCGGCTGACCGGAGTGGCGGACGCGCCGTGACCGATCGAGAGCGGGCGACCCCTGTCGCCGATGGCGCCGGCGAGGACTCTGTTGGCGAGAGCGCGTCGGCGGTGAGCCGCGTCGGCCGTCGTTCCGACCTGTCCGACCAGCCGCGGCCACCACATGCCATGAGGGTCCTTCCAGGCGTCAGCCGGCACACGAGGCCATCGGCCCGAATGACCGAGAGGGCGGCCGCGGCCGCCCACCACGCCCGGTGAGGAGCACTGTTCGACATGGCGCTGCTGGAAACCGTGCACGACCCGGCGCGGCTGCGTGAGCTGACCGCCGGGGAGCTCCGCGACCTCGCCGGGGAGATCCGCGCGTTCCTGATCGAGCGGGTCTCCGCGACCGGGGGACACCTCGGGCCCAACCTGGGTGTGGTGGAGCTGACCATCGCGTTGCACACGGTGTTCGAGTCCCCGCGGGACCGGTTGCTGTGGGACACCGGGCACCAGTCCTACGTCCACAAGATCCTCACCGGCCGCCGGGCCGGGTTCGACCGGCTGCGCAAGTCGGGCGGGATCTCCGGCTACCCGAGCCGGGAGGAGTCCGAGCACGACCTGGTGGAGAACTCGCACGCGTCCACCGCGCTGTCCTATGCGGACGGGCTGGCCAGGGCGGACGCCCACCTCGGCCGACGCGACCGGGCGACCGTCGCGATCATCGGCGACGGCGCGATGACCGGCGGCATGGCCTGGGAGGCGCTCAACAACATCGCGGGCGGGCGGGAGCGGCCGCTCGTCATCGTGCTCAATGACAACCAACGCTCCTACGCGCCGACCGTCGGCGGGCTGGCCGAGCACCTGGCCGACCTGCGCGCCGGGCGCGGGCCGGGCGTGTTCGAACAACTCGGGCTCGGCTACCTCGGCCCCGTCGACGGTCACGACCTCTCCGCCGTCCAGGACTCCCTGCGCCATGCGGTCGCACTGGGCGGGCCGGTGGTGGTGCATGTGATCACCGCCAAGGGCAAGGGATACCGGCACACCGAGACCAACGACCTCGACCTCGGCCACGCCGTCAAACCGATGGACCCGCGTACCGGGCAGGCGCTGAAGGCGTCGCCCCCGTCGTTCACGTCGGTGTTCGGCGAGAAGCTGGCCGAACTGGCCGAGCGGCGCGACGACCTGGTGGCGATCACGGCCGCGATGACCGAGCCGACCGGGCTCCTGCCGCTGCAGCGCAGGTTTCCGCACCGGGTGATCGACGTCGGCATCGCCGAGCAGCACGCGGTCACGATGGCCGCCGGGTTGTCCATGGGAGGCGTGCACCCGGTGGTGGCCATCTACTCCACGTTCGTCAACCGCGCGCTCGACCAACTGCTCATGGACGTCGCGCTGCACCGCCGCCCGGTGACGTTCGTCCTCGACCGGTCCGGCGTGACCGGCGACGACGGGCCGAGCCACAACGGCATGTGGGACCTGTCGGTGCTGCAGGTGGTGCCGGGGCTGCGGATCGCGGCGCCGCGGGACGGCACCCGGCTGGCCGAACTGCTGGCTGAGGCGGTGGCGTGGCACGACGGTCCGACACTGCTGCGGTTCCCCAAGGGCCCCGCCGGTGAGGACCTGCCCGCCATCGCCACGTTCAACGGGATTGACGTGCTGCGCCGCTCCGGCCGGCTGGACGTGCTGATCATCGCGGTAGGTGCGCTGGCCGGGCTCGCGCTCACCGTCGCCGACGGTGTGCGGGCACAGGGCATCGGGGTGACGGTGGTGGACCCGAGATGGGTCACGCCGGTCAACACCGCGCTGGCAGACCTGGCCCGCCGCCACCTGCTCGCGATCACGGTCGAGGACAACAGCCGCGCGGGCGGTGTCGGTTCCGCGATCGCGCAGACGCTGCGGGACGCCGATGTGCACACCCCGCTGCGCGAGTTCGGCATCCCGAGGCGGTTCCTCAGCCACGGGTCCAGGGCCGAGGTGCTCGCCGCCTGCGGGCTGACCGCGCGGAACATCACCAGGGCCGCGGCGAAACTGCTGACCGGCCTCGACACCGCACCGGCAGGTATCGGGGCCCCCGACACTCGGCCGGTTCACACAGGGGAGGAACGATGACGACCGTCGCTTTGGGAATGCCCTCGCCACGAAAGGAGGAGGTCACGCACGCGGTGGCCACGCGGCGGACCTCCCGCCGGATCATGGTGGGCACGGTGCCGGTCGGCGGCGACGCGCCGGTGTCGGTGCAGTCGATGACCACCACGCCCACCGCGGACATCGACGCCACTCTGCAGCAGATCGCCGAACTCACCGCGGCCGGCTGCGAAATCGTGCGAGTCGCCGTGCCGTCGGCGGACGACGCGGCCGCGCTGCCGACGATCGCACGCAAGTCGGGGATCCCGGTGATCGCCGACATCCACTTCCAGCCCAGGTACGTGTTCGCCGCGATCGACGCCGGCTGCGCCGCGGTGCGGGTCAACCCCGGCAACATCCGCCAGTTCGACGACCAGGTCGGCGCGATCGCCCGCGCCGCCAAGGACGCGGGCGTGCCGATCCGGATCGGCGTGAACGCCGGGTCGCTGGACAAGCGGTTGCTGGACAAGCACGGCGGGGTCACCCCGGAGGCGCTGGTGGAGTCGGCGTTGTGGGAGTGCTCGTTGTTCGAGGAGCACGGCTACACCGACCTGAAGATCTCGGTCAAACATCACGACCCGGTGGTGATGATCGAGGCGTACCGCGAGCTCGCCGGCCGGTGCGACTACCCGCTGCACCTCGGCGTGACTGAGGCGGGCCCCCGGTTCCAGGGCACCATCAAGTCCGCGGTCGCGTTCGGCGCGCTGCTCGCGGAGGGCATCGGCGACACCATCCGCGTCTCGCTCTCCGCACCACCGGTCGAGGAGGTCAAGGTCGGCGCGCAGATCCTGGAGTCGCTCGGGTTGCGGCCACGGGGACTGGACATCGTGTCGTGCCCGTCCTGCGGCCGGGCCCAGGTCGATGTGCACACCCTCGCCGAGCGGGTCACCGCGGCACTTGAGGGGTTCCCGGTGCCGTTGCGGGTGGCGGTGATGGGCTGTGTCGTCAACGGACCTGGCGAGGCGCGCGAGGCCGACATCGGTGTCGCCGCCGGCAACGGCAAGGGCCAGATCTTCGTCAAGGGCAAGGTGATCCGCACGGTCCCCGAGTCACAGATCGTGGAGACCCTCCTGGCCGAGGCCGCACGCATCGCCGAGGAGATGGGCGTGGACGTCGAGGCGTGACCGGCCGTACCCGGTCCGACGACGAGAGGAGAGGTCTTCCATGACGAACCCGACGAGCTTCACGGAGACTGGCTCGTCACAGTTCAGGGCGTGGCCCGCGCACTCGTGGCCGGTCAGCGCCTGACCTCCGGCCTGACCAGAAGGAGCGAGACAAAGCAAACGTCCGGGAAACATGACACAGAACGCAGTCCGCGCATGGACGTACGGATGACGATCTCGCGAACCACCGAGCGTTAATCCAACGTTTCACACGCCATGCGCGGGGGCCACGAATCTGTTCGCAGAATCTGGAGGACGAACGCCCTCGAAACCAACGAGACACGATTCGGCGCCTGCAGCTTGTCGGACATGACGCGGACGTGATAGTCAATGGTCTTCGAACTGAGGTGCAACTCTCTCGAAAGTCGCCCGCTGGAGAAGCCGGCCGCGACACCCTCCAGGATCCTGCCCTGGACCGAGCTGAGAGCCCAGTCACCGACCGGCTGAGACACTTCGCAGCGGTGCTGATCATTAACCATGGCACCCATCCATTCCGTACAGCCGGCCAGGCCAGGACCGTAACCGGAGAAATACAGAGCGAGAAGTACTTGAATAAGATCCTAGGTGGACCCCTCACTCTTTGTCACTGATGCGCCGTCGCAACCCGTCAATTTCTGTCCACCTCGGAATTCCTTCCAAATTTTGAGGAATTCTGACCTTGTTCGTGACGTGTGCCGGGGAATGGCGCCGGCCGACGAGCTACGACATGAAGATCATCAGTTCCCGCGCATCCAACCCCGGGGAGGAGACTCAGCCCTGTGTCCACAGCGGAGCAGCGTCGAGGAACGGCCGTAACGAACTTCGCGCGCGATACCAAGACCGCGGCGCCGGCAGAGCCGGATGCCCAGATTCAGACCCTGTACGAGGACCTGAGCAGACTGCCTGCCAGCGCACAGCTGGACGCGATCCTGTGCCTGCTGGAGGCGGCCAGGCTGATGCTGCCCACGCTCACCCCCGCGCGTGGCGAGCTCGCCGGCGATGACCTCGACGACATCCGCGCGGCCATGCGCGCCGCGTCGCTCTCGATGCGCAGCTACCTGTGGCGGACCGGTGACAACGATCCGGTGGACCGGAAGTGAGATGGCCGAGCCGCCACAAGAAGTGGCGGCTCATCTGTTCCGCGCAGGGCGACCCCCACCCGGACGACACAGTGGAGAAGAAGCCGGTTGAAACAACTGACTGACGAGGCGCCAGTGTTGGTTGTACGTGCGCGACGCCGGCGTTGGAGGCCGCGCGGACGGCCGGCTGTCAGCTGCGTGCCGCTGAGGCTCGCAGTTGGGTCGCGCCGCGCAGGTCAGGCAGGAAGGTCATGGCGATCGCCGCGCAAGCCATGAAGCCCGCGCACACCAGCAGACCGGCACCGAACCCCGCGTTGACAGCCAGCACACCCAGTGTGAGCGGAGCGAACGCGGACACGCCACGCCCGAAGTTGTAGCAGAATCCGGCACCGGTCGTCCGCACCCTGGTCGGGAACAACTCACCCATGTACACACCGAAGACGCCTGCGTAAGCGGCGAAGAAGGCGAACATCGGACCCAGCCACAGCAACGTCGTGCGGTCAGCGGCGACCACGTACAGCGGCAAGGTCAGCGCCACACCGGCCAGTGACAGCACCAGTGCGTACTTGCGGCCGATCCGGTCGGCGATCAGCCCGAAGACGTTGTAGCCGATGAACATCCCGAGATTGAGCACCGTCATGAACACCGCGACCGTCGTGGCCGGGATGCTCTTGTCGGTCTGCAGATAAGTCGGCAGCCACGTGGACGCGCCCCACGCCCCGAACATCGCGAGCGTTGCCACGGTCGCACCGAGCAGAGTGTTCTTGCGCAGTTCCGGAGCGAAGATCTCCGTCACCTTCACCGGCGTGGTCTTCTGCTCAACCCACTCGGCCGACTCACGGAAGAACAGTCCGACGACGACCAGCGGGATCACCACGCCCACCCCGCCGATGAAAAACAACAGGCGCCAGTCCGGCAGCAACGCACCCGACAGCACCGCGGCAACCACCCCGCCGATCGGGAACGAGCTGAGCACGAACGCAACCGCACGGCCACGTTGCGCGGCCGGCCAAGTCTCGACCACGTAGGTCGACACCGCTCCCCAGACCCCTCCGAGTCCCAGACCCGCCACGAAACGCAGCACCAGGAATATCGTGAAACTTTGAACCACCAAGATCGCCGCGGTGAACACGCCGAACACCGCGAGCGAAACCATCAACGCCCGTTTGCGGCCGTAGTTGTCGGCGAGCCAGCCGACAGTTACGCTGCTCAGCCCGATCCCGAGCAACGTCGCCGTGGCGAGCAGGCCGCCCTGTGTCGTCGTGAGTCCCAGATCGGCTCGGATCACGGGCAACGTGTACGACAGCAGCAGGATTTCCAGCGCGTCGAACATGTAGGCCACGAACGAGCCGATGAGTACAACCCATCTCTTAGATCCACTCAATCGAACCAGTCCATTCAGCCCTCAAGTTTCTCCGCTCGGGAGAACGAATGCTAGGCGCCCGCGCTGGGTTGATCGTGGCTCAGCTCCGATTTTCCGCAATTCGCGGAGAACTGTCCGAGAACTCATTAACATCGGCCACCGCTCACAGTCCGCTGTGGAAGCGGCGACGCGCGGCCGGCTACGCGCCGTCCCGCACGGCGATCGCGCACACCTGGTCATCCATGCAGGGCCTCGGCGATCAGCGCCGCCGTCAGCATCTGCGCGCCCCTGCCACTGGTCGGGTCGCAGCCGGTGACCTCTCCGATCCGCCTCAGGCGGTAGTCCAGCGTGCTGCGGTGGATGAACAGGCTGCGGGCCGCCTTGTTCCTGCTGTAGTCGGAGTCGACGAAGGCAGTCAGCGTCTCCCACAGGACCTTGTGCGCCCGAAGCGGCCTGATCACCGCGGCCAGGTTGGTCCGCACCTGCTCGTGCAGCGTGACCGCGTACTCGACCAGCACGTCCGAGATCGTGTAGGCACCGCTCGGGCGCAGTCCCGCCACCACCAGCCTCAGCACGTAGGACGCCTCGTTGAACCCATCGACGAGGCGTGCCCTGTCCCGTTCCGCAGTCGCGAGCCAGCCCCTGCCACCAAGACACTGGGTCAGCCTCGTCACCGAGCATTCGCCGCTGCCCAGACCGCCTGCCGGGATGAAGAGAACGACGTTGCCGTCCCGGTGCGTCAGCAGCGTGTCCTCTCCCGCCACCGCGCGTAACGCCTCCGCCTCGCGGCCGGGCTCCGCAAGCCTCACCACGGCGATCAGGTATCGAGGAGTAAGCCCTTCGAGCACGTCTGCGGGCAGCGGATGACCGTCGGCGAGGTCGCCTGCCAGATCACGCGAGACATCCGCAGTGGTTTTTTGCTGGTATCCGTCGAGGAAGTCCTGCAGCAGGCGACCCCCGGAGCGCGCGATGGCGGCCAGTCTCGGATCACCTGCCGCCGCCTTGGTCAGCAGCTCAACCAGCTCGTCCGGCTCGTCACCGGTCCACTCCTGCCCTGCGGCCCGCACCTTCGCCCTGAAGTCAGCGACCCTGTCCTCCTCCGGCGTCGAGCGGAGCGCCTCGACCGGAGATAGCGACCTGCCTATCATTTCGGTCATTTCTTCGCGATCCCCTTCATGGACTCGGAGCCTGGCCGCAGAATGTACACACCAGCCAAAAGAATCACTTCCCTATTTTCCGGGCAACTCGGCAAAGGGATCGGTGAAGGCATCGGTAAAAAACCCTAGGACACGCCCCGGCGCGGCACAAGAGTGTCTTATGCGCATCTGGGGCCGAGCGGTGGCCCGTATCGCCGCACGCAAACGGGCGTTCCCCTCTGCCGGTGACGATCGGAAAAGAGTGGTCGGAGCTTCGGCATTGAATAGGTTGGCGTATTCCGCCGAGCGGGGAACAGGCGGGACGTTGCCCGTATACGTCATTTCGAGGACCGATTGACGCCCGTTTTCGGGCCCCTGACGAGCCATGCCGTACGGGCGCGGTGACGTCGTCGCGCCGGAGCCGACTGGGCCCGGTGACCGAGGAGTCGCGCTGTGACCTGGGTCTGTCCAGCGTGACCGCGTGCGGCCGTACTGCCGCGATGGCGTCCGGCAACCCCAACCCTCTCCCGGATGTTCGACGGGCTCGGTGTCGAGGGTGTTTCCAACGGCGCCGAGCCCAAGTAGTTTCTGGCTTCGAAGACGGTCACGTCGAACACACAGCAGGTGTCAGCCACGCGATCCGACTCGCTCAGGGCGCCGGCGGTGGTGATGACGCGTCGGGCAACCCCCGGCCGGGCTTCGGTGGAGGCGGGCAGTTGAGGCAGAGGCGCAGTTGGCCGGAGGGACATCCGAACTCGGAGGTCGGCGCCCGGTTCATGCGGGTAGTCTCCTTTTTCCATCGCCCATCGGTCACAGAATCCGCCAGGCAGTCCGTGAGGAAATTCCAGATGAATGAGGGTGGCTATGGAGCAAATCTACGACTACGTCATCGTCGGCGGCGGAACGGCCGGCGCGGTGCTGGCCGCCCGGCTGTCGGAAAACCCTGAAGCCCGTGTGGCCCTTCTGGAGGCGGGAGCCGGCGGGGGCCCTGCCATCATGTCGGATGCGAACCCTGAGGCAGCGGTCGGTCTCTGGGGATCGTCCGTGGACTGGAACTACACGACAACACCCCAGTCAGGTACCGAAAACACTGTTCATACCTGGCCCAGAGGGCGGGTACTGGGCGGTTCCAGCAGTATCAATGGCTTGACTCACCTGCGCGGCCACGCATCAAGCTACGACGCCTGGGAGAAGCAGGGCGCCGTTGGCTGGAACTACCAGGAAATGCTGCCGTTCCTCATGCGCAGCGAGCGGGCGGGAGGCAGGGATCCGCGCTTCCGGGGACAAGCGGGTCCCATGACCATCGAGGAGCCGCCCGCCGCCACTCCTCTCGCGCAGGACCTCCATGACGCGGCGGTAGACGCGGGCTACCCGCGCTGTGAGGACGGTAACGCCCCCCAGGCCGAAGGGGTGTTCTGGTCCGAAAGGAATGTCGCCCGAGGCCGCAGGCAGAGCGCCGCGGACGCGTATCTGCTTCCGGTGCTCTCACGGCCCAATCTCACCGTCGTCACCGACGCACAGGTGCGGCGCCTCCTGATGGCCAACGGCCGATGCGGAGGTGCCGAGTACGTTCGGAACGGCAAGCCACACACCGTCCACGCCGAGCGGGAAGTCGTGCTGAGCGCGGGAGCCATCGGATCTCCGCAGATTCTCATGCTCTCCGGCATCGGCCCCGCCGACCATCTGCGACAGCTAGGGATCCCGGTTCGTGCCGGTCTCCCCGGTGTAGGCGCCAACCTGCACGACCATCCCCTGGCCTGGACCTCCTACGGGGTGAAGAAGTCCCCGGTACCTGGCCCCTCGCGGCAGGCGATGCTCCTCGCACGCACCGACCGGGACAGGGACCCCGACATCCTGATGAGCTTCACGCCCGTGGCGCTGAAACCACGATGGGCAGGTGCCCAAGAGGGCTTCTCGATCCTCTTCGGCCTCGCGACCCCCACCAGCCGGGGCAGCGTGCGCCTGCGCAGCGCGGACCCCACCTCCTACCCTCTCATCGACCCCGCCTATTTGACCGAAAGTGAAGACTTGGCCCGTATGGTCGCCGCCTTGCGCATAGCACGGCACATCGCGCGGGCCGACGCCTTGGCAGCCTGGCGTGACGACGAGATCCTTCCTGGCCAGGAGGTTGTCACCGATGAAGAGTGCGGTGCGTACATCCGTCACACCGTCGGCACCTATTTCCATCCGGTGGGCACCTGCCGCATCGGAACGGATGACGAGGCTGTGGTCGACACGGCCCTGCGGGTCCACGGTATCGACGGCCTGAGCATCGCCGACGCCTCCGTGATGCCCTCGATTGTCTCGGCCAACACCAACGCGGCCGTACTGGGCATCGCCGAGCGCGCGGCGCACTTGGTCGCCACCCGCGCAGCGCGCTGAGGCGGGGATCGGCGTGCCGTGCGAAGCTCCCCCGGTTCTCGCCAGACCCGTTGACCGGTGATTCCCGCTGTCACGGCCTCTCCAAAGTTGGCCGTGGATCACGAGGTTGAGAAGATTACCGCCTGGCCTGTGGGGCTCGTAAAGTCATCGCTGCGGGTGATCAGCGGTGTCCATGGTTGTCGGTGGTGGCTGGGACCCTGACCGGATGATCCTGTCCTGGATCATCAGCGTGGTGACGATGACAAGTGCCATTTACGGCAAATGGGGCGCCGGCCTTTACGCGGTGTTCACCAGCTGATTCGGGCTGCCACCGGCAGGTGGTCGCTGCCGGTGGCGGGCAGCACCCACGAACTCTCCGGCTCCACGCCTCTGACCAGGATCTGGTCGATCCGCACCACCGGGAACTCCGCCGGCCAGCTGAAGCCGAAGCCATCCCCGGCCGCGTCCTGGGCCGAGCGCAGCCGCGAGGTGATGTCGGCGAACGCGCGGTCGTCCATGGTGCCGTTCAGGTCGCCGAGCAGCACCACCCGCTCGTTCTGCTCGGCGGCGACAGCCTTGCCGAGCGCCTGCGCGCCTCTGTCCCGCTGGGCCGTCCAAAAGCCCGCCCGGGGATTCACCCGTGCGGACCCCAGGTGGGCCACATACACCGCCAGCGGACCCCGGTCCGTAGCCACCGTGGTGCGCAGCGCCCGGGTGTAGGCCATCTTGATGTCAACCGGCTTGGTGTCCGCCAGCGGCCCGTAGTCCATCTTGATGTCGACCTGCTGGGTGTCCGAAAGCGGCAGCTTGCTCCACAGCCCGACCGTGCCCTGCACCGTGTGGTACGGGTACGCCTTCGCCAGCCCCTTCTCGTATGTGCCCCGGGCCTGCTCGGTCAGCTCCTCCAGTGCCAGCACGTCCGCACCGGAGGCGGCCAGGTCGTGGGCGGTGCCGGCCGGGTCGCGGTTGTCGGCGCCGACGTTGTGGCTGGTCACGGTAAGGTCGCCGGCCGGGTGGGACTTGTCGCTGAGCAGCCCGCCGAACAGGTTCAGCCACACCGTGACCGGCAGCAGCAGCGCGGCCACCGCGGAGGCGGAGCGGCGCCACAGCGCCCCGGCCAGCAGCACCGGGATGAACAGGCCGAGCCACGGCAGGAAGGTCTCCACCAGGCTACCGAGGTTCCCGATCCGGTTCGGGATCTCCGCGTGCAGCAACATGAACAGGCCCAGCAGCAGCGCCGACGCCGCGAGCACCAGGCCGCGCTTCCAGGGGCCCGGCCGGGAGGCGGCGCGTATCGCCCGGTGGATGCCCGCGCGCGGGGTCCCGGCGCCGGCTTCCCGGCGGATGCCCGCGCGTCTGGTACCGGCGCCGGTATCCCGGCGGCCGACGCCGCCCTGTCCGGTCTCCGCCGTGTCCCCCTGCGTCATGGCCCGTCCTCGCTCACTGGTGATCGCTGCCACGACGGCTGTCGGGCCGACGGCAAGAAGCCGGCGAATCCGGTGGGTCGTTGTTCGTGCCGGCGGTGCGGTTCGGTGCATGCCACCAGTCAAGGTGGCTCGGTGTTGCCGGCATGTACGTGTTTTTCGATACGCCGACGATATGCGCCGACTCGTAGCATCACGTACATGCGTGTGCTGATCGTCGAGGACGAACCCTATCTGGCAGAAGCCATCCGCGACGGCCTGCGCCTGGAAGCGATCGCGGCCGACCTCGCGGGTGACGGCGACACCGCGCTGGAACTGCTGAGTGTCAACACCTACGACATCGCCGTCCTCGACCGCGACATTCCCGGACCCTCCGGTGACGAGATCGCCAAACGCGTCGTCGCCTCCGGCAGCGGCATGCCGATCCTCATGCTCACCGCTGCCGACCGCCTCGACGACAAGGCCACCGGGTTCGGGCTCGGCGCCGACGACTACCTCACGAAGCCGTTCGACCTCCGAGAACTCGCGCTCAGACTCAGAGCACTCGACCGCAGACGTGCCCACAACAGGCCGCCTGTGCGAGAGATCGCGGGTCTGCGGCTGGATCCGTTTCGCAGAGAGGTCTACCGGGACGGCCGCTACGTCGCGCTGACCCGGAAGCAGTTCGCGGTGCTCGAAGTCCTCGTCGCGGCTGAAGGCGGTGTCGTCAGCGCCGAGGAACTCCTGGAACGTGCGTGGGACGAGAACGCCGACCCGTTCACCAACGCGGTGCGCATCACTGTTTCGGCACTGCGCAAGCGTCTTGGCGAACCCTGGATCGTCGCCACCGTGCCAGGCGCCGGCTACCACATCGGCACGCGACCGGAGGCCGGAGACGAGGGAGGAGACCGTGGATAGAGCGCCCGGATTGAGCGTTCGACTCAAACTCACGCTCAGCTACGCCGGATTCCTCATGCTTGCCGGCGCCCTGCTGCTCGCAGCCGTGTGGGTGTCCCTGCTGCGTTTCATGCCCGACATGGGAACCAGCCCTGCTGGGCCGCTGAAGCGCTCCGACTTCCTGCGCGTCTTCGCGCCGACCGGGGGCGCGGGGCTGGTCTTCCTGCTGGTGTTCGGTCTCCTGGGAGGATGGATTCTCGCCGGCCGGATGCTCGCCCCCCTGACCCGCATCACGGACGCCACAGGCATGGCCACGAACGGATCGCTCTCCCACCGGATCCGGCTACCGGGCCGCACAGATGAGTTCAGCGAACTGGCCGACGCCTTCGACACGATGCTCGCACGGCTCGAAGCACACGTCGCCGAGCAGCGGAGATTCGCGGCCAATGCCTCTCACGAGTTGCGCACCCCGCTGGCGGTCTCGAAGGCGCTTCTCGACCTGGCCCACACCGATCCGAACCGCGACATCGGCGAACTCATCGACCGCCTCCACGCCGTCAACACCCGAGCGATCGACCTCACCGAGGCGCTGCTCCTGCTCAGCCGCGCCGAGCAGCGGTCCTTCACCCGAGAGCAGGTCGACCTGTCCCTCATGGCGGAAGAAGCCACCGAAACGCTCCTCCCCCTCGCGGAAAAGCATGGCGTCACCATCGAGACCCGCGGCGACATCACCGCCACGGTCGGATCGCAAGCGCTTCTGCTGCAGTTGGCCACGAACCTCTTGCACAACGCGATCGTCCACAACCTGCCTGAACAGGGCACCGTGTGGGTCAACACCGGCGTCCGCCCCAGGACTGTGGTACTCACCGTCGAAAACACTGGCGGGAAGCTCAGCCCACAGCTGGCCTCGACACTCACCGAACCATTCCGGCGCGGCACTGAACGGGTACACACCGACCACGCAGGCGTCGGCCTCGGCCTGACAATCGTCAAAACCATCACCCACGCACACGACGGAACACTCACCCTCGCCCCGCGCTCCGCCGGCGGGCTCCGCATCACTGTGGAACTGCCCGCCATAGCCCCGCACTCCGACAGGCAACGAACCAGTGACCACCCGTGTGCCAACGGCGACTCGTCATTCAAGGCGCGGAGCGGCTACGGCGTGCCCACAGCGCCGTAGCGTCCCACCTCCACGGCTGTCGTCCCCTCTGGGCACGTTCGGAGGATCGGGCAGACCGTCACCTCGTAAGGCCAGGGCGATGCGCGTCAATCACACCTGCGGACGCGGCACGTTCCTCCCGCCGACCCGGTAACGGTCAAGTATCCGGCAGTCGCTCACACGGTAGCGACGGCGCGTAGCGCGGACCACTGCAGGCCGGCGAAACCGGCGACGGTCAGCGCCTGCAACGGGATCCAGACGGCGCCGGCGGTCGTCGGCTCGAACCAGAGCACGAGCGCGGCGATGCTGAGGACGGCCCACAGCAGATTCGAGTCGACGACGAGCTTCACGGGCAAGTGCGGCGGCTGCCGGCGGGAGGCGAGAAAGCCGACTCCGGCCCCGAACAGCGCCAGAAATACGCCCAGTTCGACCAAGACGGTGGCGTCGACGCCGATAAGCCGCCCGAGAGGGCCGGGTGCCGCAACGTACGCCAGTCCGTTGACGCCGGTGACGACGGCGTCGAGAGCGAGGAACCGGCGCATCATCGTCTGCGGATCGGTAGTACGGGAGATGCCTGCGAGCAGGGTTGCGGACATGGCGGATCAGCCTCCATCGAGGTCGTACGGGCTGGTGAAGCCCGGAGCTCGGACGGAGTGCGCCGCCCGAGTTCCGGTACCGCAAGGGTGCCGGGCGAAGCGAGAGGCGTCGATTACGCGCGAGGTAATGCCGAGAAGACGGGATGCTCACGGCAGGGCCGGCCCGACACCTGCCATCCCACCCGCGCCGGCCGAAGTACGCACGTTGGAGGTGGCCGCGAACAGCGCCCTAAGGCCACCAACGGCGGCCTCCCACTGGCCAAGTCAACCCACACGGCGCCCCTCGGACTCCCTCGCCGCCGGCGCGGACGGCGGCCACGAGAGGGCGGACGAGTTCGGCCATCGCCGCGGCGGCGGTCTTCACGAGCGGCTGGAGCGCTTCGCGAGCGGCTGGAGCGCTTCGCGCATGGCGCGGATCGAGTCGGTCGCTTCGGTGCGAACGCCGTGCGGCTGACGCGGCTTCGCGGGTTTCCGCCACGCGGTCAGGGGGCTGGTGGTCCGCGGGTCGGGCCCGCGGACTTCGGCGGCCCTGGTCCTGTCCCTACGCCGTCGCCCTCACCTCCGTACCCACTTCGCGTCGGGCGCGGGCGGCGGCGCCGACCGCGACGGCGTCGGAGGCCAGGGCGGCCCGGACCAGGCGGACGGGGTGGCCGCTGACCGGCGGGTCGACGGCGAGGGCTGACAGGATGACGGGCTCCAGCAGGGGCCAGGCGCGGCTGACGCCGCCGCCGACGACCACCGTGGTGATGTCGACGACGCCCGCCGTGATGACGATCGCGTGGGCGATGCCCGCCCCCGCGGCGCGGTACACCGCGAGCGCGTCCTCGTCGCCATGGGCGGCGGCCTCGGCGACTTCACGGGCGGTGAGGCGGTGGCCGGTGCGGTCGGCGTAACGAGCCCCGATGGAGCGGCCGGAGGCCAACGTCTCCAGGTGGCCCCGGCCGCCGCAGGAGCAGGGCAGGTCACCGAAGCCGGGGATGTGCCCGATCTCCCCGGCCGCGCCGTGCGGACCCGCGAACAGGGCGCCGTTGGTCCACAGAGCGCCGCCGACGCCTGTCCCCAGGGTCATACCGAGGACGTCGGCCTCGCCGCGCACCGATCCGGCGTGGACCTCCCCGCAGAGGAAGGCGTTGACGTCGTTGTCCAGGAAGGCCGGGACGCCCAGGGCCTCCTCGACGGCGGCGGTGACGGCGAAGCCGGCCCAGCCGCGGAAGGAGTCGCTTGCGACCAGGATGCGGCCGTTCGCGGAGTCCACCACCCCGGCGGCGCCGATTCCGGCGCCCACCAGGCGGCCCGGGGTGCGGGCCAGCAGCGGGGCGAGTGCGTCGAGGGCGGCGCCGACCATGGCCCGGCCGCCCTCAAGCGCCGGGGTGGCGGTCTCCGCGCCGTCGAGGACGGTCAGGTCGTCCGAGCAGAGCACCACCTGGGTGGTGGTGCCGCCGATGTCGATGCCGGCGATCAGCGGCCGGAGGGGGGTGGGAATGGCCGGGTCCTGCGGGGTGCGGGGAGAGAGAAGAGGTCCGGTCACGCCTGGGCCTCCGTACGGCCGGCCGCGAGGGTGGCCAGGCGTTGGGCCCTGCGGCCCCGCTGCACCACAGGGTCGGGCACCGGCACCGCGGCCAGCAAACGGCGTGTGTAGTCGGTCTCCGGATGCAGCAGGGTCGTCCCGGTGGAGCCCTGCTCCTCGATGCGGCCGGCGCGCATCACGACGACGCGCTGCGCGAAGTGCTGCACGACGGCGAGGTCATGGGAGACGAACAGGCAGGCGAAGCCGAGCTCGCCCTGGAGTTCGGTGATGACCTCCAGGACCGCTTCCTGCACGCTCACGTCGAGCGCGCTGGTGGGTTCGTCTGCGACCAGCAGCCGGGGCTCCAGGATCAGGGCTCGGGCCAAGCTGACCCGCTGGCGCTGTCCGCCGGAGAGTTCGCGGGGCGCGCGCCGGGCGAGTTCGCGTGACAGCCGGACCCGGTCGAGGACGGCGGCGACCTTGGCCTGCCGGTCTTTGGCGGACAGGTCGCGACGGTGCACCCGGAGGGGTTCGGCGACGCACTCGCCGACGGTCATCCGAGCGTCGAGGGAGGCCACCGGGTCCTGGAGGACGACACCGATGCCGGCCCGCAGGGCGCGGCGGGCCCGGGCGCGGGTGCGGCCGAGGTCGGCGCCGAACAGGGAGACGGTGCCGGAGGTGGGCGGGATCAGCCCGAGCGCGACCCTGGCGGCGGTGGACTTGCCGGAGCCGGACTCGCCGACCAGGCCCAGGGTCTCGGCCGGCCCGACCCGGAACGACAATCCGTCGAGGGCGCGTACAGCGGCCTTGCCGCGGCCGAACACCACGTTGATGTCACGCAGTTCGACCACCGTTTCACCCGCGGGGCCGCCGGGCCCGGCAGGCGAGGCCGACGGTTCGGCCGCGGAACGGTTCGGCTGGGCCGGCCCGGACGCGGCCGGCCGGCCGGTGCCGGCCGCGGCCTCGGCGACGGACAGCCGGGGCACGGCGGCCAGCAGGCGCCGGGTGTAGTCGTGGGCGGGGCGCAGCAGGACGTCCTCGACCGATCCGGTCTCCACGATCTCGCCGTGGTACATGACGGCAACCCGGTCCGCGAAGTCGGCGACGACGCCCATGTTGTGGGTGACGAGCAGCACGCCGGTGCCGGTCTCGGCGGCGAGCCGGCGCAGCAGGTCGAGGATCTCGGCCTGCACGGTCACGTCGAGGGCGGTGGTCGGTTCGTCGGCGATGAGCAGACCGGGCTCGTTGGCGATGGCCATGGCGATCACGACCCGCTGGCGCTGTCCGCCGGAGAGCTGGAACGGGTAGGCGTGGGCGCGCTTCTCCGGTTCGGGGATGCCGACCCGGCGCAGCAGTTCGACGGCCTCGGCGGCGGCGTCCTTGGCGGTCATCTCGCGGTGGTTGCGGATCACCTCGGTGATCTGCTTCCCGATCCGGGTGAGCGGGTCGAGTGCGGTGGCCGGCTCCTGGAACACCATGGAGACGGTCTTGCCGCGCAGCGTCGCGAGGCCGTTCTCCGAGGCGCCGACGATCTGGGTGCCGGCGATGACGGCGCTGCCGGTGGCGCGGGCGTTCCCGGCGAGCAAGCCCATCGCGGCGAGCGCGATGGTCGACTTGCCGGAGCCGGACTCGCCGACCAGGGCCAGCGTCTCGCCCGGCAGGACCTGGAGGGACACGCCCTTGACCGCGGGTACGTCGCCGGTCTCGGTGGTGAAGACGACGCCGAGGTCGTCGAGTTGGAGGATCGGGCCGGATGCCGCGGTGCGGGCGGCGTAGCCCTTGGTGGTGGCGGTCATCCGCGTCCCCTCACATCGAATGCGTCGCGGAGTCCGTCCCCGATCGCGTTGAACGCCCACACCACGAGGATGATGGCGAGGCCGGGCGGAAGAATGAGCCACCAGTAGCCGGAGTAGGCGGCGGTGAGACCGGCGGAGAGCATGCCGCCCCAGTCGGTCTGTGGCGGCCGGACTCCCATGCCCAGATAGGAGACGTAGGCGACCAGCAGGATGGCGTCGGCGACCTGGAAGGTCGCTGCGACGATGATGGTGGAGACCGAGTTCGGCAGGATGTGACGCAGGATCGCCCGGGCGTGCGTGCCGCCGGTGGCGCGCAGGGTCAGGACGTAGTCCCGGTTCTTCAGGGTCAGAGTCTCGGCGCGGACCAGCCGGGACGGCACCAGCCAGGACACCAGGCCCAGGATGACGACGAGACCGGTCAGGCCCGGCGTGGTGATGGCGGAGACCACCAGCAGGATGAACAGCGCGGGGATGGCGATGCCGGCGTCGACGATCCGCATCATCACGGCGTCGATCCAGCCGCCCGCGTACCCGGCGGCGGCGCCCCACAGTGTGCCGATGACGGTGGCGAGGACGCCCGCGGCGAGGCCGACGGTCAGGGAGACTTTGCCGCCGTACATCAGCCGGCCCAGCTCGTCGTGGCCGACGGCGTCGGTGCCGAGCCAGTGCGCGCCGCTGGGGGCGAGGTTGACCTGCTGGAGCATGGTGTGGGTCTGGTCGGTGGAGTACACCAGCGGACCGGCGAAGCAGAACAGGAAGAAGAGGACCACGACGGCGAGTCCGACGACGGCCAGCTTGTTGCGCAGGAAGCGGCGGACGGCGAGCCGTGCGCCGGAGGTCTCACGCGGCGGGGCGGCTTTCGCCGGGGCCATGTCCGGCTGGATGACGGCGCTCATGCCCGGCCTGCCTTCACTCGGGGGTCGATGATCCGCTGGACGATGTCGGCGAGCAGGGTGCCGACGACGGTGGCGACGGCGATCACCAGGACGCAGCCCAGCAGGACCGGGTAGTCGGAGGACTGCGCCGCGGTCCAGAACAGCAGCCCCATGCCGGGGTAGTTGAAGAGCTGTTCGACGACCAGGGCACCGCCGAAGAGCACCGGCACGTAGTAGCCGAGCATGGCGACCACGGGCGTCAGCGAGTTACGGAACACGTGCCGCCACAGGATGGCGCGGGCGCGGGAGCCGCCGGCCCTGGCCGTGCGGACGTAGTCCTCGGAGAGGTTCTCCAGTGTGGCCGCCCGCATGTAGCGGCTGAACACCGCGACCATGGAGGCCGCGCCCGCGACCACCGGCAGTACCAGGGCCTGCGGTTCGGAGATCACCTGGCCCAGCGTCTCGCCCTGCGGAGCCTGCGACGGGAACCACGCCAGCCCCTGGCTGAAGACCAGCACCAGGATCAGCCCGAGGAAGTACACGGGCGTGGAGTAGGCGATGAAGCTCAGCGTGGTGATGACGTAGTCCACCGGCTTGTTGCGGCGCACGGCCTGCCACATGCCCATCGGGATGGCGAGGACGAGGCCGACGAGAGCCGACAGCATGGTGAGGACCAAGGTCTTCGGCAGCCGCTCGGTGATGAGCTGGGAGACCGGCTCGTTGAGGGTGTACGAGGTCCCGAGGTCCCCGTGCAGCAGTTGGCCGAGGTAGTAGAGGTACTGCACGGGCAGGGGTTTGTCGAGGCCCTGTTCGTGGTTGAAGTGGGCGATCTGCTGTGCGGTGGCCTGCGGTCCGAGGATCCCGCGCGCGGGGCCTCCGGGCAGGGCGTGCAGCAGGCCGAAGACGACAATCGTCACGATGACGATCACCGCGACGGCCTGCAGGACGCGTCTGATCAGATACGAGGGAGTGCTCATGTGTTTTCCGGTCGCTTCGTCTCTGTGGTGCGCGCGGGCGTCACTGCGACGTGGGGTGTCGGCGTGGCGGGTGCCGGTGTGGCGGGGGGCGCGAGGGGTGCGCGCGGGTCCCGGGGAGGCCCGGCCGGGGTGGACGGGCGACTCCGCAGGCCCGCGCGGGCACCGACCGGGCTTACTTGGTCCACTTCCACATGGCGGGATGGAAGTTGGCGAGGGAGTCCTGGGCGAAGCCGCCGAGGCCGTCCTTGACCACGGAGATCTGGTAATCGGGCTCCGGCAGCCAGATCACGGGGAGATCCTTGGCGAGCGCGGCGCTGTACTTCCGCACCGCTTCGTTCGAGGAGGACGTGGTGGTTTCGGTGATCAGCTTGTCGACCTCGGCGTTGGAGTAGCTGCCGAAGTTGGAGCCGCCGCCGGTGGCGAAGAGCGAGTCACCGCTCGGGTAGGCGGGGAAGTACCAGCTGCCCGCGGTGCCGAAGAAGGACAGCTGCCACGTGCAGCCCGACTCGTCGGCGGTGCACTGGCCGGACTGCGACAGGACGGAGTTGACCGGGGCGGTCTTGATGCTGAACGTGATGCCGGTCTTCGCGAACGACGACTGCAGCGCGCTCATCATGTTGTCGGTCACGGTCGAGCCGGACTGGGACAGCACCTGCATCTCGAACTTGGTGCCCTTGTCGACGCCCGCGCCGCACTGGTTGTCGCCGGTGCCGGGGCTGGTGCACACCATCGTGCCGCCCTGTTCGGTCCAACCGTGGTCGGTGAGCAGCTTCTTCGCCTTGGCCGTGTCGAACGGGTACGGGTTGGTCTTCTGCTCCGGGGAGACGAAGGACGAGTCCTGGCCCTGCGGGATCGGGCCGTAGGTGGGGACGGCGGTGCCGTTGAAGACCACCTTGGAGAGGGTGGCCTGGTCCACCGACATCTGGATCGCCTGGCGGGCGTACAGCTGCTTGAACACCGGGCCCATGGCGGGGTTGTTGAAGTTGTACGGCATGTAGGTGATCGCCCAGCCGGTCCACGGCTTCACCGAGTAGCCCTTGGCCTTGAAGGACGCCTCCTGGCTCAGGTCGGTGGCGTTGATGTAGCCGTAGTCGACGGTGCCGGCGCGCAGCGCGTTCGCCTCGGCGTCGGCCGTGGTGAACGGCAGCAGATTGACGTTCTTGATGTTGGCCTTGCCACCGCCGTCGTACTTCGCGTTGGCGGTCAGCTCGACCTTGCCCGCGGTGGAGAACGACTTGATGGTGTACGGGCCGCTGACCGTCTTCCACAACGGGTCGGTCGCGTAGCCGGAGATCTTCTTGGCGGCGTTGTTGAGATACGTCCAGACCTTCTTGGCACCGGCGGCGGTGCGGTCCAGGTCGGAGACGGCGCCGGGGGCGCTGGTCTTGTCCCAGACGTGCTGCGGCATCGGGCGGATCATGCTCAGCTCGTTGGCGAGCATCCACTCCTGGTTGTACGCCTTGTCGAAAGTGATCGTGAAGTGCGTGTCGTCGATCGTCTTGAAGGAGGTCCAGTTGTCCGGCGCCTTGCCCGGGCTATAGCTTGCCCAGTCCGCCTTGTTGGCCTTGACCAGGGAGAACCAGAACTCCACGTCGCGTGAGGTGATCTGCTTGCCGTCGCTCCAGTGACGATCGCCGAGGGTGATCGTCACGCTCTTGCTGTCCGCGGCGAACTTCGCGTCGGTGGCCAGCGAGTTGTCCTTGTTCCATCCGACCTTGCCGGTGGAGCCGTCGTACGCGATCAGCGGCTCCCAGACGGCCTGGGATATGGAGGAGTTGTTGGTGTTCAGGTGCGAGGCGGTGCCGACCGGGAGGATCCAGTTCGGCGTGAAGTTCGCCGGGAGGGCGTAGTTGATGGTGTCCGACGACGCCGAGCCGGAGGACGACGAGGTACCGCCGCCGGAACAACCGGTGAGCAGCGCGCCGGTGGTGACGGCGGCACCCGCGACGAGGGCCCAGCGGCGGCCGGCCGCCGTGTAAGCAAGGAACATGACTCTCCTCAGAGTGAAAGGACCCGCATACGTCCCGGGAGACCGGGTCGGCGCCGCGGGGTCGGCGCTGTGTACGGCGACAGTCAACGACGGACGTGGCGAACAAACAAACAAGAATTAGTAAAAAGTAAGTTTCTGCGATCTCGATAAAGTGACATCCATCCGCTCCAGGCGTCCCAGGAGGTGACTATGTGGCAATTTGAGGCGATTTAGCTCGCGTCGGCGCTCTCCGCCTTCTTCCCGAAGCTGTTCCCCACCTGTCTGGACGGGCGTACTGTCTCCGTCACACACACCGTTGCGGAAGTTACTTCGTACATGACTGAAATAAGTGCACGGGACAAGCCCACCAAGGGCGTGTCCCAGAGAGGCACGACCACCCTCGCCACGCGGGTCCTCGAACTCGTCGCCTCGGGCCAGGCGTCGTCCCGCGCCGAACTCGCTGAACTCCTCGGCACGGCCGCCTCCACCATCTCCCTCACCGTGGCTCAGTTGGTCGAGCGCGGGCTCATCGCCGAGGAGGGCACCCAGTCCTCCACCGGCGGCCGCCCCCGCAGGGTCCTCAGGGCGGGCGGCAACGACGATTACGCCGTCGCCGCCGATGTCGGCGGCCGCCATGCCCGGATCGGTGTGGTGCTCCCGGGCGGCGGTGTCCGTGACGTCGCCAACGTCCCGTTCGAGGTCGCCGACGGTCCCGAGGCCGCCCTGCCGAGGCTCGTCGAGCACCTGGAGTCCCTTGCCGAGCGGCGTGGACGCGACCGGCTCCGGGGCGTCGGGCTCTCTCTGCCCGGTCCGGTGGACGTCGCCTCCGGCGCCGTCGTCATGCCGTCCCGGATGCTCGGCTGGAACCGCTTCCCGGTCGCCGCCTGGCTGGAGGAGCGCTTCGGGGTCCCGGTCGCCGTCGACAACGACGCCAACTGCATGGTGGTCGGCGAGCAGAGTGTCAGGCCCGCCGAGCACCGGCAGTCGATCATGGTGAAGATCGGCTCGGCAATCGGTGCCGGCGTCATAGCCGACGGCCGCCTCTACCGAGGCGCCACCGGAGCCGCCGGCGACATCACCCACATCCGCATCGACGGCGGCGCCGACATCCCCTGCTCCTGTGGCAACACCGGCTGCCTGGAGACGGTGGCGTCCGGCGCCGCGCTCGTCCGCATCCTGCGCGAACGCGGTCTCGACGTCGCCAGCCCCGAGGACGTGGTACGGCTCGCCACCGACGCCGACCCGGAAGCCACCCGCGCCGTCCGCAGGGCCGGCGACCACCTTGGCCAGGTGCTCGCCGCGAACGTCAACTTCTTCAACCCGGACGCCGTCTACCTCGGCGGCATCCTCTCCACCCTCGAACCGTTCGTCGCCGCGGTGCGCAGCAAGCTCTACGAGAGCTGCCACCCGCTGGTGACCGAACAACTCACCATCGAGCGGGCCAGTCTCGGCGCCGACGCCGGCCTGGTCGGCGCCGGACTCTTCGCCCTGCAGCGCGCCCTGACCCACGCCCTCGGCGACATCGGCCGCGCCGCCCCCGGCGACGACCGGCAGCACACCGCCACGAGCCGCGGAAGGACCTGACGCCGCTGCAAAAAGCCTGGCAGTCCCGGAAATTACTCCGTGCGCACGGCGACGTACCCGCCCGGGAGCCGCGGTCCGTACGCCGGCTCCCGGACGATCCACCGGTTCCCGGCCCCCGAGCCCTGAGCCCAGGGGCGTTGTCCAGGGGCCACTCCCGAAGTCCCCGCACCCGCCCGGATACCGAAGTCCGCGGCACGCCCCCGTGGCGGACCGCGGAACCAGCCTCACGCACCAGACCCCGTCCGAGGAGCTATGTCGCACACCCGCACCCCCGCCGCCCGCCCGGTCATCGCCGTCGCCGGGCTCGGCATCGAGTCCTCCACCTTCTCCCCGGCCCGCACCGAAGCCCCCGCCTTCCACCCCGCGCGCGGCGCCGGGATCTTCGACCGGTACCCCTTCCTCGCCCCCGGCGAGGAACTGCGTGAGGCCGCCGAATGGCACGGCGCTCTGGTCGGCAAGTCGCTGCCCGGCGGTACCGTCACCGCCGCCGCCTGGACCGGGCTCACCAACGAGCTCATCGAGCGCCTTGCCGCGCTGCCTCCGTTGGACGGCCTCTGGTACGACATCCACGGCGCCATGACCGTGGAGGGGATCGACGACGCCGAGGCCGTGCTGCTGGAGCGGATCCGCGCCACCGTCGGCCCCGACGTGATCGTCTCCACCTCGATGGACCTGCACGGCAACGTCTCCCGCGAACTCGCCCACCGCAGCGACCTGATCACCTGCTACCGGATGGCTCCGCACGAGGACCACATGGAGACCAAGGAGCGTGCCGTCCGCAACCTGGTCGACCTGCTGGCGTCCGGCGCCCCCCGCCCCGTCAAGGCGTGGGTGCCGGTCCCGGTGCTGCTGGCCGGCGAGCAGACCTCCACCCGGATCGAACCCGCGAAGAGCGTGTACGCGGCGGTCGACGAGATCGAGGCCGCCGACGGCGTGACCGACGCCGCCATCTGGGTCGGCTACGCCTGGGCCGACGAACCCCGCAACCGCGCCGTCGTGGTCGTCACCGGCGACGACACGGCGGCGGTCTCGGCCGGGGCCGAACGACTCGCCCGGGGCTTCTGGAACGCCCGCCACGACTTCGACTTCGTCGCCCCGACCGGCACCTACGACGAACTCCTCGACGAGGCCCTCGCCTCCGACCAGCGGCCGTACTTCATCAGCGACACCGGCGACAACCCCACCGCGGGCGGCGCCGGTGACGTCACCTGGGGCCTGACCCGGCTGCTGGAGCGCCCTGAATTCCAGAAAGAGGACGGGCCGACCGTCATCTACGCCTCGGTACCCGGCCCCGCCGCGATCGAGACCGCCGTCGCCGCCGGGGTCGGCGCCACCGTCACCGTCACCGCCGGCGCCGAGGTCGACGACCGGCACGCCGGCCCCGTCACCCTCACCGGCGTGGTCCACGCGATCCGGCACGGCGACCGGGACGCCGAGACCGAGGTCGTCATCCGGGCCGGCAGCGTGTACGCGATCCTCACCAGGCTGCGCAAGCCGTACCACCACGAGCACGACTTCACCGACCTCGACCTCGACCCGCGCTCCGCCGACATCGTGATCGTCAAGATCGGCTACCTGGAGCCCGAGCTGTTCGACATGTCGGTCGGCTGGAAGATGGCCCTCACTCCCGGCGGTGTCGACCAGGACCTGGTGCGCCTCGACCACCGCCGCATCCGCCGCCCGATGTTCCCCTTCGACCGCGACATGGCCGGCCCGGACCTGACAGCCCGTATCATCCCGGCCTCCAACCAGCCGCTCACCGGGGACGACGAATGACCGACCACACCACCCGGCCCCTCGGCCTGCCCCGGGCCGGCGGTTCGGGCCACCCGCAGGCACTGGTGGTGGCCGACGGGGTTGCCGGCCCAGCCGGACCGGTCCGCCGGCCCGCACTGGAGATCGCCGTCACCTCGCCGGCCGGTGCCCGTGTCGCCCTCGACCACGGAGCCGATCGCGTCGAACTCTGCACCGGCCTGGAACTGGGCGGTCTGACCCCGTCGGCCGCCCTCGTCGAGGCGGTCGCCGCCGTGGGCCTGCCGGTGCAGGTCCTGGTCCGCTGCCGACCGGGCGACTTCGTCCACGACGCCGAGGAGATCGCCCTGATGGCCGCCGAGGTGCGGTCCGTGATCGCCTCCGGTGCCTCCGGCGTGGTCGTCGGCGCGCTCACCGCCGACGGCGCCCTCGACACCGACGCCGTCACCCGCCTCGCCGCGGCGGCTCATGACGCGGGCTGCCCCGTCGAGGTGACCCTGCACCGCGCGATCGACCTGTCCACGGACCCGGTCGCCACCGCCGCGCTGTTGCCCGCCCTGGGGCTCACCCGAGTGCTCACCTCCGGCGGCGCTCCGGCCGCCGGAGAAGGTCTCGCCGCGCTCGCCGCCATGGTCGACGCCGCGCCCGGCGTGCAGGTGATGGCGGGCGGCGGGGTGCGCCCCGCCGACATCCCGGCCCTGACCGCCACCGGTATCGCCGCCGTCCACCTCTCCGCGAAGCGCCGCGCCGAACCCCGGCGCGGGGGCGCGTGGATCCCCCTCGGCGCCTCCAGCGCCTCCGCCGAGCAGGACACGTACTTCGTCACCGACCCAGCGATGGTCGCCGAGGCCAGGAGAATGCTGGAATCGCGGGCAACCGGCTGACCGGAACCCCGCCACCGGTGTCCGGACCGGCGTTTAACATCGCCACCGAACGTACCTGGAAGGCTTGCCCGTGACCCGATCCACCCCGCCACGCCCCCGCGACATAGAGGCGGTTTTCCCTGCTCTCGCAGCTCACCGGCGCACAGCAACGCGGCTGCACCCCCGTCACGGCGGGCCCGGAGCGCGGGAGAGCTCGGTGGCGGGCCCCCTGCTGTGGCCGGCCGACGAGGCGTGGCCGGTGTGCACGGCCGTGCACCCGAAAGGTACGGGCCACCTCCTCTCCGATGTGCGGCTGCGCCGTCGGATCGAGGAAGACGCACGGGGACGGGAGTACACCGAGGACGAACAGCGCCTGCTCGACGGCATGAGGCAGGGTGACCACGTTCCGGACCTCAGCGATGGCGACCCGTTGCCGATGCTGGCCATTGCCCAGCTCTACGCACGGGAGGTCCCGGACCTCGTCGGACCCGCGGGCTGCGACCTGCTACAGGTCTTCTGGTGCCCGTTCGAGGAACACGGGGCCGACCGCACCATTGACGTCGTGCTGACATGGCGACGCTCGGTCGACGTCGGCGTGGTACTGACGCCCCAGCCCGAACCTCCGGTGGCCGGTCGCGCGGAATGCGTCCCGACCATGTGCGTCGTGTACCCGGAGCAGGTTGTGGAGCACGAGTACCTCGGGCTGCTGGACGAGGACCTCCAGGAGGAAATCCCCGAATGGGAGGAAGGGCTCCTCGGCGAGGAGGACGACGATGAGGACACTTCCTCCTCGCCGGCGAGCTACGCGACGTATGAGGAGTACGAGGCGGCCATGGCCGCCGCCCGGGCCGAGGAACCGGAAGAGATCGACTATATGAGCGACTTGTCGATCGCCCCCGGCTGGAAGGTCGGAGGCTTCGCCTCCTGGCATCTGACCGATCCCGCTCCGGTCGACTGCCCTGTGTGCGCGACCGCGATGCCGCCCCTGCTCACCGTGGACAAGTGGGAATGTGACGGCGCCTCACGCAGCTGGCTGCCGCTGGAGGACCGGGACGCGGACAACGACCCACGCGTTCTCGACCCGGTCGGTGTCTACCTCGGCCGCGGTCTTATGCGTGTGCACACCTGCCCGACCAATCCGGCCCACCCGCACCGACTGAGCTTCCAATAGACCGTACGGGCAGTGTCGGACAGCACAGCTACTGGCCTTGCCAGTTACTCCATCGAGTCAGATGACCCAGCGGTTTCAACGGCACGGGCATTCTGGTCGAGAAGTCGCCGACTCGACGGACGAGCACGGACGTTGATGCGAAGCTCGTACCCCGGCCAGTACTCCAGTCGCACTTCTCCATATTCCCTGGGCACAGGACCCTTTTGAGTCCAGTCGGCTGACGCGTCGTCACGCGGAGGGAATACGCACCACCGGCCGACCGCCGGGAGCCGCTGGGGAGTGTGACGCCTCATACGGACGCCATCACGGACCGTCAGTCGCTCAGGCACGCTTCGATCATCAGAGCGAGCCGGCGTTCCATCGCGATCAGGGTCTCGGAGGACAGGCCCTCCTCCTCGCCCAGGAGCGCGCCGATGCCGAAGAGGCCGAGGCCCAGGGTCAGGGATTCGAGCAGGCGGATCTTGGCCGCCGCTTCCGGATCCCCGGCGAGGAACTGGCGCCAGTGCCCCCGCACCCTTCGTTCCAGCTCGTGCTTGAGGAGCTTCCCGCCGTCCAGGTCGATGGACCGGACGAGGGCGAGCGCGGGTGTTCTGCGGTCGACGTCCTGCCAGTAGGCCATGAGGTCGGACGCGAATTCACCGACGTCTGTCAGGGGTTGTGCCTCGTCGACGTGGGCCTGGGCCACCAGCTCGAAGAGCGCCCGCTTGGAGACGAAGTACCGGTTGACGAGGGCCGGTGTGACGCCGGCGTCCTCGGCGATGTCCTGGAGGGTCACGTGGGCGAAACCACGTTCCGCGAACCGCCGCGCCGCCGCTCGCAGAATGTCGTTGCGTGTCGCGGCGGAGTCCTTGGCACGGTGTGCGTCGCGCCCCTTCGGACGAGCCCGTCGCGTCCCGTCCGATGGACCTCCGGCAGTCATACGAACCAGTCTGCCACAATCGTCATTCATGTCTTGACAGGCTGGCTCTGGGCCGGGACGCCCGCGGGGCGTGCGAGTCGGCGGGCCAGTGCCCGCAGGTCGGTCGACGGATCCGTGAGCACCTCGGGTGCCACTACGGCGTCCGTGTCGAGGATCGCCTTCGCAGGGGGCGAGTTCGTAGGCCAGTTGCCTCACCAGTCCGACGCCCGCGTGTTTGGAGGCGACGTACAGGGGACCGCCGCCGCGCGGGTAGAACGACGCGTTCGACAACGTGAACACGATCGATCCTCGGGACGCGGTCAGGGCCGGCAGTGCGGCCTTGGCTCCGAGCAGATAGCCCTTCACGTTCACCGCGAACAGTTCGTCGAACCCGGAGGCGAGGGACCGCGGATCGCTCTCGGCGAGCGAGCGGTTGAAGTCCCACAGGCCCGCGTTGCCGATGAACGTGTCGAGTTTTCCCCGCCGGTCGACGGCGGCCTCGCAGGCGCGGAGGTTGTCCTCGTAACTGGTCACGTCACCGACCACGGTGACCACCGACTCGCCGAGTTCGGCCTTGAGTCTGTCGAGCTTCTTCCGCGACCGGTCGAAGGCGACGACGCTCGCGCCCTCGGCGGTGAAGCGGTCGACGATGGCTCGGCCGAGGCCGGATGCGGCTCCGGTGACCACCACGGACGCGTTGTCGAGCCGTGCCATGGTCAGTCCTCCTTCACGAGGTAGTTCCGGGGGAGCGCGACGAAGACGACACCTTCGACGCAGTCCACCGGGTGGACGGCCACGGGCCTGGTGGCCGGGGGTGAGACGACCTCGCCGGTGCGGAGGCTGAACTTGGCCATGTGCAGGGTGCATTCGACGACGCGGCCTTCGACCCACCCGTCCGCGAGCGAGAAGGTCTCGTGCGTACAGGTGTCGTCGATGCAGAACACCTCGCCCTCCGCCGCGAAGACGGAGGTGAGGGGAACGGTGGCGAGCTTTCGCCCTTCGTCCTCCGGGAGTTCGTCCACCGCGCAGGCGCGGACCCATTTGCGGTCCGGGAGGTCGGGGAGGTCGGGCAGGGCCGGGGGAAGCGTGTGCTGGGTCATGGCGCGGCTCACAGGAAGATGCTGATGCTCGGTGCCAGGAGAGTGGTCTGCTCCAGGACGATCTTCCGGGACGCGATCCGGTAGGGGTAGCCGGTGTCCGGGCCGGCGGGGCGCAGGGTGTCGAAGCGTTCGCCGATGAACCATTCCTGGTGACGCTCCAGACGGCTGCGGTAGACGTAGAAGTTGGAGACGACGTCCAGCTCGCCGGATTCCGTGCCCGGGGCCACCCGGATGTTGGTGATGAGCCGGCGGGTGCGGGAGGGCGGCTCCTCGGACCAGGAGATGCCGGAGCTGTAGCGGCGTACCCGGCCGGTCAGGAAGTACTTGTCGTCGTCGATGAGGGCGCTCTCGTCCTCGCCGGCGATCTCGTGGTGGCGTTCCCGGTTGGTGCGGGTGGTCCGGGTGGGCAGCCAGTAGTGGACGTCCTCGGTGAAGAGGTCGATCCACTCCTGGAAGCGGCGCCGGTCGAGGAGTTCGGCCTCGGCGTACAGGAACTGCTCGACGTCGTGCTGGGTCTGCAGGCCGGTGGTGCGGAACACCGTGGCCGGCGTCTCGGTGCGGTCGATGGTCGTCATAGTGGTCACGCCTCCTCTGCGAGGGCGGAGTCCGCGGCGTCCCGTGCTCGGTCCGGCTTCTGGATCTGCGCCCAGGGCGTGCCGGTGACCAGGTCGCGCCACCGGCGGTAGAAGCCGCGCGCCGCGTGCTCGGCGTACACATGGTTGGACGAGCCGGGCAGACCGTGGACGTCCTGCTCGTCGTGGCCGAGGCCCATGCCCGTGTGGAACTTGGTGGTACGGGCCTTGTGACCGCGCAGCACCTGCTGGATCTCGGTCCAGTTCTCGCCGTCGTCGGTCTCGAACGACCCGGCCGGGCTGAACGTCCGCTGGGTCATCTTCCGCATCTCCGCCTTGACGTCGTCCGGAGCGTCCTTGGGGCGGTAGCTCCAGGCCCATACCTCGATCTGCCCGGGTCCACGCGGGTGCCACACCCGCATCGTGGAGAGGCCGAAGGCGAGCCAGGAGAAGTTCGGGAAGATCGTGTTGTGGTTGTTCACCTTCAGCACCCGGTCGATCCCGACCTGCTCGATGTGCTCCTCTTCCTTGGTTTTCATCCAGGCGTACGTGGCGTCTCCGAGGTACGGCGCCGGCATGACGGCCCGCGGGCTGAAGAAGCCCCCGGACCCGTGTCCGTTGGCGCCGAACTGGCGGCCGGGGGCGTTCTGGTTGGGGTTGCCGCCGGAGGCGTTGGGATCGTCCGTCAGCGCCAGCATCGCCGAGGCGTGCGAGACGGGCGCGTGGTACATGTCGCCGGCGAACTGCTCGGCGGCGAACTTCCAGTTGCAGTCGATGACCCACTTGGTGGTTCCGGGCGCCAGTTCCAGGCCGCCGGCGAAGCGGTCGACGACCGCGTCGAAGTAGAAGGCCATGTCGCCGAGGTAGTCCTCGAACTCGGGGGTCTCCTCCGACCAGGTGCCGAAGTAGAAGCCCCGGTAGTTCGCGATCCGAGGGACCTTCAGAGCGCCCCACTCGCTCTTGTCGATCTCGTTGCGGTAGGCCACCTCCTCCAGCGGTACGTTGATCAGGTCGCCCGCCAGGTCGTAGGCCCACCCGTGGTACGTGCAGGTGAAGGTCTTGCTGGTGCCGGCGTCCGTCCGGCAGATCCTCATGCCCCGGTGCCGGCACTGGTTCAGGAACGCCTTCACGGACCCGTCCCGCTGCCGGACCACCAAAACCGGGTCCTCGGCCATGTACGTCTGGATGAAGCTGCCCGGCTTCGGCAGCTGGGAGTCGTGGGCGAGGAACAGCCAGGTCCGCCCGAAGACGTGCTCCAGCTCGCGCTCGTACAGGTCCTGATCCGTGTAGATCCGCGGATCGTTCCATCCCCGATCGGGGTCGACCATGGTGTTCAGGTCAATCATGTCCGCTCCTGGTGGAGGCGATGCGACTCTTTCGAAGAGAAGCCTGCGGCAGCGGGTCCGGAAGGCGAACAGTCCCGTTCTAAGGGGTGGAACGGATCGGCGCCGTATCGTCGGACCGGACCCGCGGGCGGGGGATTTGCCTGGTCAGGCGGCGGGGGTGCGTGCGGCGAGCAGGGTGAGGGCGATATCGATGATCATGTCTTCCTGGCCGCCTACCAGCCCTCGCCGGCCGCACTCCATGAGGAGGTCGCGGACGTCGACGCCGTAGCGCCGGGAGGCGTTCTCGGCGTGACGCAGAAAGGACGAGTAGACACCGGCGTAGCCGAGGGTGAGGGTTTCTCGATCGACCCGGACCGGCCGGTCCTGCAAGGGTCTGACCAGGTCGTCGGCGGCGTCCTGGAGTTTGAACAGATCGCAGCCGTGCCGGAGTCCGGACAGGTCGGCGACGGCGATGAACGCCTCGATGGGGCAGTTGCCCGCGCCCGCGCCATGGCCGGCGAGGGACGCGTCGACCCGGTACACACCGTTCTCGACGGCGACGACCGAGTTGGCGACGGACAGGGAAAGGTTCTCGTGGGCGTGGATGCCGATCTCGGTCGCCGGGTCCAGGACGTCTCGGTACGCGCGGACCCTGGCCTCGACGTCCTTCATGGTGAGCCGGCCGCCGGAGTCGGTGACGTACACACAGTGCGCGCCGTAGGACTCCATCAGCGTGGCCTGCCGGGCCAGTTCCCGAGGCTCGGCCATGTGGGAGAGCATCAGGAAGCCCGACACGTCCATCCCGATCTCGCGGACGGGCTTGAGATATCCGCCGCGGGTATAGCTGGTGGCGGTAGAGGCGCCGGTGGTGTCGTTGACGTTGCGGCCGTAGGAGTTGATCTCCTTCTCCCCGTAGTAGGCCATGGCGTCGGAGTGCGGGTCCACGACGTAGTCGAGGTTCCAGCGCCAGGCCTGCCGGCACCAGGAGTCCTTGAAGGCGGCGGCGTGGCATGGTTCCCCGGCCTGGTTGCCGAAAGCCGGCACGGTCCAGGTGGAGTTGGTCTCCGGCTTGCCCTCGACCCAGCTGGGCAGCCGGTACTCGCCGTTGTCGTCCCCGTTACCCCGGTTGGAACTGGTGAGCTTGACGGCCTTGGTGCCGTCATCGCTCTCGATTTCTGCGCCCCCATCATCCGCATCGAGGGGCATGCCCGCAGGGGCGACGTATGGTGACGACAAACCCACCCACCGGCGGCAGTTCTACTGGCCCAGCCGTTACTCCCCGGACACGGACTAGGACAAGCACGTGAACTACCCGCGCGTATCCGCACGACTGCTCACCCGTGAGTTCCTGCCCGGTATCACCGACGCGCTGGAGAACACCGACGGCTGGCTGCTGCGCGACGGCGCACACTGGCTCGTGACCCGCCACGAGGGCACGATCGTTGTCGGCAGGGTCGGCACCGATCCGTCCCGGGTACTCGCCGACCGCACCACGTGGACCAACCCGGCTCCAAACGACCCCAGCCAGTACTGCTCGCCGCTGCCCGACGGCGCCCTGGCCATCAGCACCCGGGAGGCCGTCACTGTCTACGAGACCGGCGGAACCATCCGGTGGGAACACCGCCACCGGGACTGGCAGCATTCGCCCGAGGCCGCTGGCGCGTGCACGGCCGACCCAGCCGGCCAGGTAGTTCTGGCGACCATGGCCGGATCCCTCGGACCCGACGGGCTCTCCGCAGGCGACATCTGCCGCGCCCTCGACCTGGCCACCGGCGAAGTGCTCGCCGAGCACGTCCTGCCGTCCTTCTCAGCGACGTACGCCTTCCAGCAGTTCCCGGACGCACGCCCCGAGGCCCTGCTCACCGCCTCCATGGGCCAGGACGGCGCCCACTGCCTCCTGGTCAGCTACACGGCCGGCGGGCTCGACGTCCGGGCGGCGGGCACCGCCGAGGAACCCCACGTCGGCCTGGGCACGGACGGGGTGCTGGTCAGCCAGGACGTCGGCGGCGGATACCTCTGCCGCACGCAGGACGGCGCCGACGACGTCATCATCGAAGCTGGCGACGTACTGCCCGAGGACTGGGTCTTCGTCGGCTACACCCCTGGCTTCGTCGACGACAAGCGGATCCTGGTCGTGGCGGCCGAGGAACAGTGGGCGGAGCAGGGCACGCACCTCCTCCTCGACGCACGCACGCTCAGGCCCATCGCCGAACTCGACTACCCACAGGCCCGGGGGGCTCGGGCTGTACCGCTGGGCGACGGCACATGGCTCACCCACGACCAAGAGAGAGTCCAGCGCTGGACCACAGACTGACCCAACCAGCGCGTCCGACAAGATCATCGTCCAGGACCTCGCCTGGGTCGTCTCCGCGCTGCTCCAGATCCTCGAACTCCGGCGCGGCGTCCCCGCCAAGGGCCACCTGGCCGTCGGGCATCTCCCCGTCCGGATGATCACCAATGGCGCCGTCGACCGCACCGTCCACGGCTGGATCGCCGACGAACAGAGCCGGTAGACCGTCAAGAACAGCCTCGCCGTCCTCGTCCGCGTCATGGAGCAGGCCGTCCGCGACGGGCTGATCACCATCAACCCGGCCCGGGTCACCGCCGCCGCCAGACCGGCTGGTCCCCAACTGGTCCCCAAGAAAGACGGAAAGGCCCAGCCACACCCCGCTGTACCGCGCCGTACCATTTCCTCCCCGCGCCCGCGCATCGACGCCGCTGTCGCCCAGCTCCGCGCGGAGGGGCATGAGATCCGCGACGCGGAGCTGAGGTGGGTGCGGGTTGTCGGTGCGCCGGAGCAGTGGTCGATGGTGAGCCCGAACGCGGTGGCGAGTTCGTCGTAGTAGGCGGCCCACTCGGTGGTCCTTCTCCAGCACGGCGATGCGCTTGGAGACGGCCTGCGGGGTGATCGACAGGCTGGTGGCGGCTTCCTGGAACTGTCCCTCGTCCACGGCCGTGACGAAGGTGTACACGGCAGTGAGGTCCACGCCGGCCACCCTAGGTGATCAACCAATGGTTGAGTCGTAGGGGTGAAATGGTTGTTTGATTCCCTTGCGTACTGGCCGCTTTGATGTCTCTGGTCAACGTGTGGTGTTGCGGGGCGGTGCGACAGGGGGCGATTGCCCAGACAGGTTCGATGCTGCTGGTCACCCCGTCCACGCGATCACACCGCGACGGACCGAGTAGCCCGCCCATCTGCCGATGCCGATGCCGATGCCGGTGCGGCCGGTCGGTCGGTCGCTGGCAAGGTCACCATCGCGGCTCTGGTCGGGGTGGGGCTTCCTACTCACCGCGGAGGCAACTCACCCGTGCCGGATTCTTTCGTTCACCTGCACAATCACACCGAATATTCGATGCTGGACGGTGCGCAGAAGCTCAAGCCGATGTTCGCCGAGGTGGCCCGGCAGCAGATGCCTGCGATTGCCATGAGCGATCACGGCAACATGTTCGGCGCCTATGAATTCGCGCAGGTCGCGAAGGGCTTCGAGGGCATCACGCCGATCATCGGTATCGAGGCGTACGTAGCGCCTTCCTCCCGTTTCGGCCGGAAGCAGGAGTTCTGGGGGCCGGGAGGCCGCCGCGCCGTGAGCGATGACGGTGAGGGATCGAAAGACGTCTCGGGTGGCGGCCGTTTCACCCATATGACCATGTGGGCGCGGAACGTCCAGGGCCTGCGGAACCTGTTCTGGCTCAGCACACAGGCCAGCTACGAGGGACAGTTCCCGGTCGGTAAGCCGCGCATGGACCGCGAGCTGATCGCTGAGCGGCCGGACGGCATCATCGCCACCACCGGTTGTCCCTCCGGCGAGATCCAGACCCGGCTGCGGCTGAACCAGTACGGCGAGGCGAAGGCCGCCGCTGCGGCTTACCAGGAGGTCTTCGGCCGCGAGAACTACTTCCTGGAACTGATGGACCACGGCCTGGACATCGAACGCAACGCCCGCGACGGCCTGTTGCGGCTGGCCAAGGAGCTGAGCATCCCTCTCCTGGCCACCAACGACGCGCACTACGTCACCGAGGACCAGGCCGACGCCCACGACAGCCTGCTGTGCATCGGTGTCGGCAAGAACAAAGATGACCCGAAGCGCTTCCGCTTCAACGGCTCCGGCTACTACCTCAAGACCGCCGCCGAGATGCGCAGGCTCTTCTCGGATCTTCCCGAAGCCTGCGACAACACCCTGCTGGTCGCCGAGCGCATCGAGTCCTATGACGAGGTCTTCGACCACGTCGACGAGATGCCGCAGTTCCCGGACGTTCCCGAGGGTGAAACCCAGGAGTCGTGGCTGCGGAAGGAAGTCCTCGCGGGCCTGGCGATGCGCTACGGGAACCCGGTTCCCCAGCACGTCCTGGACCGCTTCGAGACCGAGATGACGGTCATCGGCCCCATGGGCTTCAGCTCCTACTTCCTCGTCGTGGCGGACATTTGCCGCCATGCCCGGGAGAACAAGATCCCCCTCGGCCCGGGCCGAGGCTCTGCCACCGGCTCCATCGTGGCGTACGCCACTCGCATCACCGAACTGTGCCCTCTGGAGCACGGCCTGCTGTTCGAACGGTTCCTCAACCCCGAGCGCATCAACCCTCCGGATGTGGACCTCGACTTCGACGACCGCCAGCGCGACAGAATGGTCCGCTACGTCACCGAGAAGTACGGCGACGAGTACACCGCCATGGTGAACACGTTCGGCAAGATCAAGGCCAAGAACGCGACCAAGGACTCCTCACGCATCCTGGGCTACCCCTACTCCCACGGTGAGCGGATCACCAAGGCGCTCCCGCCGGACCAGAACGGCAAGTCAGCCCCGCTGGCGGCCGTCTTCGACCCCTCTCACGAGCGGTATGGCGAGGCCGGCGAGCTCCGGCAGATGTATGACAACGAGCCGGACGTGAAGCGGGTCATGGACACGGCGCGCGGGGTGGAGGGCCTGACCCGCGGCACCGGTGTGCACGCCGCCGCGGTGATCCTCTCCAAGACGAAGCTGACCGACCGCATCCCGCTGCACATGCGTGCTTCGGACGGCGTGAAGATCACCGGGTTCGACTACCCGTCATGCGAGGCGATGGGCTTGGTCAAGATGGATTTCCTGGGGCTGAGGAACCTGGGCGTGATCGATCAGGCCATTGAGAACATCCGCGAGAACCGTGGCATCAGCCTGGCCACCGTGGACCCCCTGGACGGTGACCCCTCCACCGTGGTGATCCCGTTGGACGACGCCAAGACGTACCAGCTGCTGGCCGAAGGCAATACGTTTGGTGTGTTCCAGCTCGACGGCGGCGGCATGCGGGTCCTGCTGAAACAGATGGAACCCACCCGGTTCGAAGATATCGCCGCGGTCAACGCCCTCTACCGCCCCGGCCCCATGGCGGCGAACGCACACACCGATTACGCGCACCGTAAGACAGGCCGCCAGAAGATCACCCCGATCCACCCCGAGCTGCGCGACGCCCTGGAACCGATCCTCGGCAACACCTTTCATCTGCTCGTCTACCAGGAGCAGATCATGGCCATCGCCCGGGAACTGGCCGGCTACACCCTCGGCGGCGCCGACCTGCTGCGCCGCGCGATGGGCAAGAAGAAGCCGGAGGTGCTGGCCGCCGAGTGGGACAAGTTCCACGACGGCATGCAGGGCAACGGATTCAGCGAGGAAGCCACCAAGGCGCTGTGGGACGTCATGCTCCCGTTCTCCGGCTATGCGTTCAACAAGTCCCACACCGCCGGCTACGGCCTCGTCTCCTACTGGACCGCGTACCTGAAGGCGAACTACCCGGCCGAATACATGGCCGCCCTGCTCACCTCGGTGGGCGACGACAAGGACAAGGCCGCGATCTACCTGGCCGACGCCCGCAAGAACGGCGTCCGGGTCCTTCAGCCCGACGTGAACGAGTCCGTCGCGGAGTTCACCGCCGTCGGCGACGACGTGCGGTTCGGACTGCGGTCCGTACGCAACGTCGGCGACAATGTCATCGAGGCCATCGCCGGTGCCCGCCGCGGTAAGGGCAAGTTCACTTCCTTCCCCGACTTCCTGGACAAGGCCGACCTGCCCGCACTGAACAAGAGGGCCGTCGAATCCCTGATCAAAGCCGGCACCTTCGACTCCCTGGGGCATACGCGTAAGGGCCTGACCGCCATCCACGAAGACGCCATCGACGCCATCATTCCCGTGAAGAAGGCAGCCGGCTTCGGTCAGGACGACCTCTTCGCCGATCTCAGCGGAGAAGGCAGCGACGAACCGGCCTTCGGCCTGGACTTCCCCATCGACGACACCGAGTGGCCCCGCCGCCGGCTCCTGGCGACCGAACGCGAGATGCTGGGACTGTACGTCTCCGCCCACCCACTGGACGGCGCCGAGCACATCCTCACCGGAGCCCGGGACTGCTCCATCGCCGAACTTCTCACCTCCGGCCGCACCACCGGAGACATCCAGCTCTCCGGGCTGATCACCGGCATCCAGCTCAAGATGACCAGACAGGGCAACGCGTGGGCCATCGTGAACCTCGCAGACCGCGACGCCGGCATCGAGGTCCTCTTCTTCCCCGCCTCCTACCAGCTCGTGCAACACGCGCTGGCCGAGGACAACGTCATCTCCGTCAGAGGCAAGATCGAAGACCGCGACGGTACGGTGAACATCTTCGGCAGAGAACTGACGATGCTGGACGTGTCCTCGGCCGAACACGGCGGGAAACCTCCCGTACGACTTGAACTCCCCGCCCACCGGGTCACGGAGCGGTCCGTGAGCGAACTGAAGAGAATCCTCGCGGCCCACCCGGGCGACAGCCCAGTCCGTCTCAGCGTCCGTGGCACACGCAAAACCACCGTCTACGCCCTGCAAGCCAGGGTGAACGCCACCACCATCGCCTCCGACGTGAAAGGCACCTTCGGAGCCGAAGCATGGGCGGGCACCGCATGATGCCAAGGACCGCCAGGTGGGATGCCATCGAGCCGCGGACATCGGCTCCCGTCGCGCCCGGTGTGCTCTTCACGCGCGCAAGTCAACGGCGCAGCCGGATCGGCGAGTGGGCGCTCGGGCGAGAGCGGCCCCGCACGCGCACCGTGGCTGTGCGTTCACTCAGACTGTGTGTGGTGCGGGAGCCGAAATGTTGGAGTGCTGGCGGCCGAGTCCGGCGACCTCGACCTCGATGACGTCACCCGGTCGCAGGGCCACAGCCGGAGACCTGAAGTCACCGCAGCCTGCCGGTGTCCCGCTGAGGATGACATCCCCTGGTGCCAAGGTGAAGAACGACGAGCAGTAGGAGACGAGTTCGGCGATGCTGAAGATCATCGAGGCTGTGGACCCGTTCTGCATCAGCTGACCGTTGACCCACGTCCGGATCGCGACCTGTTGCGGGTCCGGCACCTCGTCCTTTGTGAGAATCCAGGGCCCAAGAGGGCAGAAGGTGTCGAGTCCTTTGCCGCGCACCCACTGGCCGTCCCGCTCCTGCAGATCGCGGGCGGAGAGGTCATTGGCCGCGACGTAACCGGCGACGTAGGACATCGCTTCATTGACGGGCACGGACTTGGCGGGACGGCCTATGACGACGCCAAGTTCCGCTTCCCAGTCTGCTCGGGCGGTCAGTGCCAGGTCCACCACGATGTCGTCATGGGGGCCGCATGCGGAGGACGAGAGTTTCGGAAAGAGGAAGGGGGCCGTCGGGGTCTTCCACCCCATCTCGGCCACGGTGTCGGCGTAGTTGAGGCCGATGCCGTGGATCGTCGGGGGCCGGTACGGCAGCAGGAACTCCAGCTGCTCTTCGGCGACCTGGTCGCCGGGCCCGGCGTCGGCTCCGGTGACGGCGTCGAGGGCGGGCACCCGGCTGGTGCGCCACCCCTGGCCGCTGTCGACGACCGTTGTGACGACCCCGTCGACGCGGGCGGTGGCAATCCTCATCGTGCGTCCTTCTTGCCGGCTGGGGACGGGACGACGAGTCGTCCGTCAAGGATTCGACCGGCAGCACCAGTCTGGCGATGCTCGGACTCGGAGCGATCATCGCGATCGCGGCCGGGGCCACACTCCTGGTACGCCGCATCCCCCGCCGACCGGTGGCCGACCAATCGGCCATCGACCGGACCAGCATCGACGAAGCCGGTCTCCAGACACCACAGGCCATGACGAACGCCGGTCTCGACGGGCCCGCCCCTGATCCGCGCTGAAGCGCAAGACCGCCCGCACCATTTCCCCGTACAACGAAGAAAGGACACCCGTCCATGAGCACTACATTCCTCAACCGGACCAGCGCCACAGTCACCAGCAAGACGAACGAGCGCCACTTCGCGGCGCTGGAGCGCGGCGAAGCCAGCACCGATGCCATCGCCTCGGTCAGGCTCTCCCTCGTGAGCCTGCCGCTGGCCGCACCCATCAGTGACGCCAAGGTACTGACCGGCCGCCAGAAGCCCCTCACCGAGATCGCCTTCCTCTTCGCCGAGATCCGCACCGAGGCGGGATTCGAGGGCGTGGGCTACAGCTATTCCAAGCGCGCCGGCGGGCCCGCCCAGTACGTCCACGCGAAGGAGATCGCACCTGAGCTGATCGGCGAGGACCCCAACGACATTCAGCGGATCTGGACCAAGCTCGTCTGGGCCGGCGCCTCCGTCGGCCGCAGCGGGCTGTCGACCCAGGCGATCGCCGCCATCGACATCGCCCTGTGGGACCTCAAGGCCAAGCGTGCCCAGCTCCCCCTCGCGAAGCTGCTCGGCGCCCACCGCGATTCGGTGCAGTGTTACAACACCTCCGGTGGCTATCTGTCCATGTCCATCGAGCAGGTGGTGGAGAACACCCGGGCATCCGTCGAGCGCGGTATCGGCGGCATCAAGATCAAGGTCGGCCAGCCCGACACGAACATCGACCTCCAGCGGGTCGCGGCCATCCGCGAGCAGCTGGGCGACGGATTCCCAATGATGGTCGACGCCAACCAGCAGTGGAACCGCGGTACGGCGATCCGCATGGGCCGGAAACTGGAGGCGTTCGACCTGACCTGGATCGAGGAGCCGCTCGACGCGTACGACGCTGAGGGCCACGCCGCTCTCGCCGCGGAGCTCGCCACCCCGATCGCCACCGGCGAGATGCTCACCAGCGTCACCGAGCACGCCGAACTGGTCCGTCACCGCTCGGTCGACTTCTTCCAGCCGGACGCGCCGCGGGTGGGCGGCATCACCCCGTTCCTGAAGATCATGGCCATGGGCGAGCAGGCGAAGATGCGGATGGCGCCGCACTTCGCCATGGAGATCCACCTGCACCTCGCCGCGGCGTACGAGATCGACCCGTGGGTGGAGCACTTCGAGTGGCTTGAGCCGATGTTCAACGAACGCCTTGAGATCCGCGACGGCCGGATGATCGTGCCCAACCGCCCTGGACTGGGCTTCAGCCTGAGCGAGCAGGCTCGTGCCTGGACCCACGAGACCGTCACGGTCTGAGACCATCTGCTCCCAGCCCGCCCACGGCAACGTCGTCCCGGAGGGCTGAGAGACTGGCAGCGGACATCACCCGCCCGACTCACGCGGGCGGGCTCACCGCGACCGGACAAGCAGAGGAACGAGAGCGTGACCGAGCAGGACGAAGGCCGCAAAGGCGCACTCGACCGAGGACTCAGCATCCTGAGCCACCTCGCCGACGCGCGAGAGGCGTCCACGGCGGAACTGGCAGCCGCCGCCGACATCAGCCGCAGCGCCGCGTACCGCATCGTCGAAAAGCTCAGCCAGTACGACTTCCTCCACGCCACCTCGAACGGCCGCTGGCGCCTGGGCCCGGCCGCCGCCCGTCTCGCCATGGCCGCCGTCCACTCCACCGACGTGGCCGACGTCGCTCCCGAACTACTCCGGGTCCTGGTCCAGCAGACCCGCGAAACCGTCAGCCTCGGCGTCCTCAGCGGCGACGAAATGGTGTTCATCTACCGCGAACGCGGCCCCCAGTCGGTCAGCGTCAACGCCGACCTCGGCGCCCGCAGGCCCCTGCACGCCACCTCGGTCGGCAAGGCCTACCTCGCAGGCCTGAACCCCCGCGAGAGAGCAGACCTGCTCCGCACTCTCACACTGACACCCTTCACCCCGCGGACACTCACCACCCCACACGCCCTCGAACACGACATCACCACAGCCCAGGCCCGGGGCTGGACCGAGGAACACGGCGAGTTCGACCTCGCCAGCGCCTGCTGCGGCGCCCCCATCTTCGATCACACCGGCCATGTCGTGGCGGCCATCAGCGTCGCCGGCCTCAAAGACCGCGTCGAACCCGCCCTCGACCGCCTCGGCCCTCTGGTAGTCGCCACAGCAGACGCCATCTCGCGCCGGCTCGGACACAACCCGGGACTGTAAGAGGTCGACCTCGGCCTGGGCCTGGCCGTTCTCGTCAGTCGCCACCAGGGGGCCGGTCAGCCCACCACCCGACTGTCGAGACAAGGGGACGACGGCCCCGAATCCCCGATCTGCGGCGGCTGAATCGGGGGTCACCAGGTCGGCGCCGGGTAGCCGGAAAGACATGACCACCACCGCAGACATATAACGATCATGTTTCTCGACGGCGGGCTGGTCCGTCACTACTCGCTGTGCGGTGCCCCCGGTGACCGGTCGTCGTGGCGTATCGGCGTGCTGCGTGTCCCGGAGGGCCGTGGCGGATCGGCTTACGTGCACGGCAACCTGCACGTCGGCACGCCGGTGTGGGTGCGGGGGCCGCGCGACAGCTTCCCGCTCCGGCCGGCCGGGCGCTACCTGTTCGTGGCGGGCGGCATCTTCATCACACTCGTACTGTCGATGATCGCCGCCGCCGAAGCTGCCGGCTGCGATATCGAAGGCGAGGAGGATGCCGATCTCGGTTTTGTAGAGGTCGGCGATGTCCAGGACGAAGGAGAGCTCGTGGCCGGAGTGGACGAAGCCGAGGCCGGGGCCGCATTCGAGAGAGGCGACGACAGCGTGGGCGATGCCGTACATGCATTGGGCGGCGGCGAGGCCCTGGTTGACGGCGTCGCCGCTGGAGAAGTCGCCCGGGGTGTATTTCCCGCCGCGCCAGGGGACGCCGGTCCGGGCGGCCTGGACGCGGTAGCGGTCTTTGGCACGGCCGCCGTCCTCGGCTCCGTCGGTCTTCGGGTCGCTCTTCCGCTCGCACCCCGACAGGAAGCGAGAACCGAGTCGCGGTCATGGCGTCGAGCAGGGCGCGGACCAGGCGCTCAGGGCGAAGACGGGCGAAGCAGGGCGAAGATGGGCGCGCAGTCAGCCCGCGGCCGGTCCGGGTCCGTAGTCCGCCTTGAATCCGCCCAGACCGTCCGCGAGGTGGGCCAGCCAGCCGCTCGGGGAGTACGGCCGGGGCGGGTCGACCTCCATGCCCAGCTCAGCCATCGCGAGGGCGTAGTCGGACTCTTCAAGGGCGAGGGCGAGCAGTTCGCGGAGATCGCCAGTGAGGCAGGCAACGAGCTGCGGGTCCGTGGTGGCGATGTAGTCGCGTACGGCCGCGTCGTGGTCCGGGAACTCGTCCGGCATGTCCTGCGAGAACCAACCGCCGAGGAACTGGCCGAGCTCGGGGAAGCGGGCATGCCACTCCCAGTGGGTGCGGGAGCCGGCCGGAGGCGGGACCTCGCCCTCCTCGACCGACCGCTTCAAGTGGTCCGCGACACGGCGCTGGACCTCTACAGGTAGATCGGGACGGTGGTGAGCACAACGAAGCCGTGCGGGCTGTTCGGCTCACGCTTGAGGACGACACGCGCCGCGCGCACATCGACGGGCTCGCGCCCGGCGAGCATCATCGCCTGCAGCAGTACGCGTCCGACGGGCGCCTCGCGGGAGGGCCAGGCAGCCTCGATGGCGAGGCGGGCGCGGGTGCCCTGGGCGAGCCAGCGGTGGATCTTCTGCTCGTTGGCGGTCACCACCTGCTGAGTGGCCCATTGGGCGGTTTCTCGGTCGGGGTAGGTGGCCGAGCGGGTCCTTACGGTCATGCGCGGAACTTCCTTTGGGCGGTGCGTGCTTCAGGAACCGGAATGCTCGGTCCGCATGTGGTCGTCGATTCTTCGGGTGATCTCACGCAGTGCGTCGTGCGAAGCCCAGGGAATCCATCGCGTCACATTGGCGGACAGCGCCGCGAGCTCCGGAAAGAGCACGAGTACCGATTGGGCATCGGCTGCCAGTCGGGAGAACGTCTCGCTGCAGAACGGATGCTCGGCTTCGACGAAAGCCGCGATCGAACCGGACAGCAAGGGGTACTCGCCGTCATAGATCCAGTTGGCGCCGAAACCGAAAAGCTCCGGGAAACGGGCTGCCGCCTCCCAGTCCGCCAGGGGGAGATCGGCGAATCCGGCATCCGGCTCCTGGTCGACCATCCTGATCAGGCCGGCCAGCGTGCGCAGGTACTCGTCCCCCGGAACACCGTCCCGCGCCTTGTCCAGCCGTTCGGTGAACGTACGCGGGAAGAATGCCGCGCCCTCCGACCGAAACAGGTCGGCCGTGTGGTCGAGCAGGGCGGCAGCGGACGCGACAGGAAACAGCCAGCGCGACGTGTCGGCGGCACACGCGGTGCGGACGAAGCGCCTGAGCTCGTCGTCCAGGTCGAGGGCGCCCTGCGACTCCTGGGCGCGCAGAGCTGTCTCGACCACGCGTCTGACCGGTCCGTCGTTGAAGAGGGTGCCGGTGTGCGAGATCACGTCGCGATCATCTCCATAAAGAACGTCCGAGGGTTTCAGGGGGACATGGGGTATGACGTGATCACCACGAAGGGGGGGCCATGCCCTTCCTGTACTTCAGGGCGACCTGCGCGGAGTGCACCTCGCTCGCGGTCGCCCTCATGCCGTGCGCATCATAGTCGGCGCGCTCGACGGTGCGGCCGGTAACGTCCGGGAAGGTGAGGGTCAGCGGCGGGGATATCTTGGAATTGTTCGGGTCCCAGCCGGGGTTGTTCCTTTCCCGCTGCTGCACCCGCTCGATCCACTTCTCGATCCGGTCCGCGTTGTCGATGCCGCGAGCGCGGCCTGGGTGAACCGTTGCTCCTCGGTCCATTCGTTTCCTGTCAGGTCGGTGGCGACGCGTCGCCGGAAGCGCACCGCGGCCGCGTTGGAGCCCTGAAAGGCGACTTCCCCTGGCCCTGGGTGCTTGGCGACCACGTCGTGGACGATCCGGCCCACGCGGCTGCGGGGCAGTCCAGTCGGACGGCACGTTCACCCTCACGTACCAGCCCTCCGACATCATCGATGCCGACACCGGTCGGACGATCACCACGTACCCCGGCAAGATCGACACCCACCAGATCGGCGCGGCGTACGGCAACCACTTCTGGTTCACCCACACCCGCTCCCCCGAATCGTTCCCGGAGCCCGGCGACCGCATGAAGGTCACCGGCACCTGGAAGCTGGGCCGGCAGATCACCGAACACAGCGGCCAGGCCAAGGTCTACGCGCACATCCCCGACCACGGGGCGCAGACCTCCAAGGCCGAGTACCGCATCAAGCACACCGCCGGCGAAACGGTGAAGGCGATCGACCAGAGCGCCAACCAGTCCAACAAGTGGGTCGATCTCGGTGCGTACTTCTTCAGCGGTATGACTCCCGAGGTCAGCCTGCACAACTTCAACGGTGGTGACGGAACCAAGGACATCGCCTATGACGCCATCGCGTTCGTACCTGGCGACTACTCCGGCATTCCGGCAGACCTGACCTTCGGCGACCCGGATGTCAACGCCCCTGATCCGGCGCCGGTGGAGCCGCCCGAAAGCATCTCGGGCGACTACTTCGATCTGCTTCCCACACGCTCCGGCTCCGCCCGGTCCGCGACCGGGGCGGAGGAATTGGTTCTCACGTCGGCGCCGGCGAACCGGTCCGCCAAATCGTCGGCCGACTCCGTCTCCACCATGGGTGCGGTGAGTTGCTCCCTCACAGCACACTCCATGAACTACACGCGGACCGACGCGTGCGTCGTGGACGACCTGTACTTCACGGGATCAACGAGCGGCACGCCGAAGGCGAGCTTCGACCTCCGGCACGAGTTCGTCCTGGACCCGGACAGTGACACCTTCACTCAGTCCGTGTCGGTCAGCCTCAAGTCGTTGGTCACCGAAGTGCCTTCACTGACCCTGGATATCGATTTCGGCTGCCGTGGCTACTGTGAAAAGGAGACACCGGTATGGAGCGGTTCGAAGACCTTCTTTCCGGGCGATACTCACACGGCCACGGTCACTCAGAAGATCAAGTGGAGCAACACCGCCGATGCCAGCGGAAGGATAAGCCCCTATCTGACGGTCAAGGGAACGGCGAACGGTCAGACCAGCAATCCGTTGTCGGCTGAGAAGTCGGAGCTTGACGTCCGGTGCGACCGCGATGTGAAGGCGACACCGGGTTGTGTCTTCAGCTCGTACAAGCCGACGTACGTCATGAATGCCAAGAAGTTCCCGGCGGCCGCCGCGCACGCCTGGCTGATCCAGAACAAGTTGCCCGGACGCTACGGGCTGCGGGGCAACAATCCGTTGACCTTCCTGGCCGACGATGTCCTGGCGCCCGATCCGCCGACGAACACCAAGAGCATCGTCGACCACAACCGCGGCGTGATCTGCCCGCAGTCATGGGAGCGCAGCCCGCTGGCGACGATGTCGCCCGAACTCGGCGCGAGTGACGTACCGAGCTGCGACGAGTTCCCCTTCGCGGCGAGCTGGCAGAGCGCCGCGACACCGAAAAGCTGGGGCGGGAAGAACCTGAGTCAGGTGACATCGGGTGAAGGCTGCCTGAACACGATCGCCCAGCGCGGCGCGGACGGTGTGTGGAGGCTAGTGCCCGACCCGCGCTCCCACGTGCCGACCTGGACCGAGCCGTGTGGACGTTCCAGCATGTCGAACAACCAGAACACTCAGTCCATGAGCCTGTTCCCGACCTGGCGTAAGAACAACCGAGTTCTCGAAGGAGACAACTACTGGCTCGACGCCAATCGCCCCTGAGCGAGCGAGTTGACGCCGTATCAATTCCCCCCGCGTAGCGGAGGGAACAGGAACAGGGGCCCGGTCGCCATGACTGGGCCCCTGCGCCGTGGCCACACCAAGTTCGGTGCGAGATCGAGGCCCCCCGGCTCGCTGTCCGACCCGTTTACTAGGGTTCCGGTCATGAACGACGGAATCGATTGGCTGGACGCCGAATTGGGCGCGGATGGCTATTCCCTCACCATGGTGAAGGGCATCGCCCCCGAGGTCCTCGCGGCGAATCTGGGCGCGCAATCAGGCACATTCATAGATCCGGACACCACCCCCGGGGCACTGGAATTCTTCCACGGACCCGGGTCGTCGAAGCTGCCGGACTGGGCGATGGTGGGTGAGATGGGCGACGGCTGGGCGTTCGCCCTGGAGGCGCCCGAGGTCGGTCACCGGGACGACCGGCTGGCTCCCGGAAGAGACCTCAGGGCCCATCACACGGTGGTGGACATCCTGAACACCACCATGGACCCGCCGGCCGTCACGGCGAGCGTGGACGGGCGGACCGACTGGATGCTTCGGGAGTACGGCACCAGGGACATCGACCATCCGATCAGCCGGCGATTGGTCGCGGAGGCGGGTTTCGTCGCATACCCGCACGGCGTCTACCGGGATGACGCGTCCGAAGACACCGGGATGGCGACCGTTTACCGGATCATGGGTCAGCACTACGGGCTGTCTCTGCCCCGAGCCTCCGTGACCGGAAGACGCCTGCCGCACGTGTTCACCGAGCCCAGGGTGCTTCTTCACCCGGAGGCGCGGTGCCCAGCCTGTGGTGAGGAGCGGATGCTGCCGTACTGGGATGGCTTCCGAGGGCCCGAGGACTATCGACTGGTCTGTATCTACTACCAGGTTCGCGATGTGCCGCGTTACCCCTCGCAGGGATGTCCGGGTGAGATCTCCGGGCCCGCGCTGTCCAGGGTCGTACGCGCGGAGCCGAACCCAAAGTATGAGAATCTTCGCCTCCCCGGCATCTCCTGAGGCTTCCTCGCGTCTTGAGGAGGGACGGCACCCGCCGAGCCACTCCGGCACACGCACCCAGAACTCCCGACGAGCCCCAGAAACGACGAGGTCCCGCCCCATCAAAGTGATCGGACGGGATCTCGTGAACCGCCTACGAGCTTCCCCAAGCGAATCTGATCGTTTCCCGCCGGCCCGTAGTCGCCCGCCGCGTGCTCCTCTTCGCTCTGGCACGAACGCTCTGCTGTGCGTGAGTGTTCAGCAGTCCTCGGTGGTGTACCTCGTCGCGGGCTCGGTACCGCTGCCTGAATCCGCTTCAGGGAGTTGCCAGCGGGCGACGCCGCCGTAGGCGTCTTCAATGATCAGCGTTCCGCCCTTTGTGGGCACGTTCATGTCGGTGATGGCCTTGTACTCCCGGTTGGATTCGATCTCGGCGTAGGGGGTGTGGGCGTCGATGCAACCCTGCCACGGCGCGTCCGTGTAGTCCCAGCCCTCGGCCGTGTCCGCGCCATGCTGCCACTTGATGCCGTTGTCGGTTTGCGCTCCGAGCATGCCGCCGGTCTTGGACTTCATGGTGAAGGCGATAGCCAGGGCGTACTTCCCGGACAGGGCGAGGGTCTTGTCCTTGGCGAATGCGTCTCGATAGGCGATGCCGGTGAGCGTGAGCTGCATTGGGTGACCTTCGGTGTCCCTGAGTGTCACGGTTTGACCGATCGATCTCGCCGTTGGGTCCCCGTCGTCGATCCCTTGTGGTGCCTGACTTTCGGTCCTGGCTGGCTTGGGGTCAGCGTTTCCCCGGGCGTCGTTGTCGGTGCAGCCCGCAACGGAGAGGATCGCCACGAACACCGCGGCCATGGTCGCCTTCTTCATAGAGTTGAGGCACTCCCTGTGCTCATGAGATGGAGGACTTCGACGTTCTGTCTGAGTGCCATCGGGCTCTGAGGTCGGCAAGCGAAGGCGATCCCTCCACAGCCTCGCCGTCCAGCCCGCCCCTGGACGCCGCAGCTAGGGCGTGTGGTCTCCAAGTGATCCCCAGAACAACGGAAAAGGCGGTACCGGACTTCTCCGATACCGCCTACGACCCGCGTAAACGCTGGTCGGGACGACAGGATTTGAACCTGCGACCCCTTGACCCCCAGTCAAGTGCGCTACCAAGCTGCGCCACGTCCCGATGTGCGGCCTCAGTGGGGAGAATCCCCCGATCGACCGCGCAAGAGAACATTACCGCACTCCGAGCGGCGCGAAGACGCGCCCCGTCCGCGCGACAATCGGCGTATGAAGGAGAACCGACGGGATCGTGACGACGAGGGGCGGGCGCGGAGTGCGCGGCCTCGGGATGGGCTGGGGCGGCCATTGGCGTATGGGGTCCCGGGGGTGGAGCGGCAGCCGGAGGGGGTGGTCCGTACGCCCGAGGAGACGCTTCGGGAGGCGCAGCGGCTGCTGGACGCGGGGATGCCGTTCCATGCGCACGAGGTGTTCGAGGACGCGTGGAAGTCGGGGCCCGACGTGGAGCGGACGCTGTGGAAGGGGATGGCTCAGCTGGCGGTCGGGCTGACGCACGCCGCCCGGGGGAACGCGACCGGTGGGGCGCGGCTGCTGTTGCGTGGCGCGGGTGCGATCGCCGCGTACCCGGACCCGGCCCCGTACGGTGTCGATGTGGCCGGACTGATCGCCTGGGCCCGGGAGTTGGCGAGGCGAGTGGCGGGCGGGGAAGAGGTGGACGCGGCCCGGGAGGCTCCTCGGCTGCTGCCGCTCACTCCGTGAGCAGGATGACTTCGAGCGTGCGCGGACCGTGTACGCCCTCCACCCGGTCGAGTTCGATGTCGCTGGTCGCGGACGGTCCGGAGATCCAGGTCAGCGGGCGGGTGGGATCGAGCCGGGGCATGGCCTGCGGTACGGAACCGACCACTTGGTCAGCGGTGCGTACGACACAGATGTGATGGTCGGGTACGAGTGTGATGCGGCGCCGTCCCTGGTCGGGGGCGGCGTCCAGAACGAGTGTGCCGGTCTCCGCGATGGCCAGGGCGCAGCCGGTGATCACACTGTCCACGACGTCGAGTGCCTGGGCCGTGGCGGTGGGATCGTCCTCGACCCTGATCAGATCGGTGCCCACCGAGGAGAGCGCGGAGAGCCAGAGCGCCGGGAGCAGCGGGGGTACGAGGACGGTTCGGGCGCCGCGTTCCATCAGGAGGCGCGCGATGAGCGCGGGGAGCCCTTCGGTGTCCGTCCGGTGGACGAGCGCGCGGTAGTCGGCGAGGTTCTCGGCTAGCAGGTCGATGACGCGTTCGTCGGGGGTGTGCGTCTCCAGATAGTCGCGTGCGGCTTCCGGGGCGTCGGGGGCGTCCGCGACGGCGGCGCGGATCCGGGCGAGGATCCGCGCCCGGGATCCGCCGCCCGTACCGGTGCCCGAGGTCACGTCTGCGCCGGTGCTCATGTCGCTGTGTCCTTACGGTCGTTGTGGTGCTTCTTCCACCAGTCGCGGAACGACTCCGCCGGCAGCTCGGGCAGATCGCGCGAGTCGGTCCACGCCCCCGCCCCCGGGAGTTTCGAGGGATGCAGCCGGCGCGTCTTCGACGCGGCCCGCTCCCCCGCCGCCAGCACGCGCGGATGGTCGAAGACCCAGCCCGCCGCCTTCATCGCGGCCTTCTCCAGCCGGTGTCCCTTGCCGCCCTGGTCCGCGACCCGCTCGCGGAGATGGACCAGTACCTCGGGGATGTCGATGGCGACGGGACACACGTCGTAGCAGGCGCCGCAGAGCGAGGAGGCGTACGGCAGCGACGCGTCGATCTCGCTCTGGGTGCCCCGCAGCTGGGGGCTGAGGATCGCCCCGATCGGGCCCGGGTAGACCGAGCCGTACGCGTGTCCGCCGGCCCGCTCGTACACCGGGCAGACATTCAGACAGGCCGAGCAGCGGATACAGCGCAGCACCTGTCGCCCGACCTCGTCGGCCAGTGTGTCCGTACGGCCGTTGTCCAGCAGCACCAGATGGAAGGTGCTCGGTCCGTCCGCGTCATGGGTGCCGGTCCACATGCTGGTGTACGGATTCATCCGCTCCGCCGTCGAGGAGCGGGGCAGCGTCTGGAGGAAGACCTCCAGATCCCGCCAGCTCGGCACCACCTTCTCGATGCCCACGACGGAGATCAGCGTCTCGGGAAGCGTCAGACACATCCGTCCGTTGCCCTCCGATTCGAAGACCACGAGCGTGCCGGTCTCGGCGACCATGAAGTTCGCCCCCGAGATACCGACCTTGGCGCGCAGGAACTTCTCCCGCAGATGCAGCCGCGCGGCCTCGGCGAGCTCGCCGGGGGTGTCGGAGAGGCCGTCGGGCGCCGGCCGGCCCCAGGCGCCCATCCGGTCGCGGAAGATGTCCCGGATCTCGCCCCGGTTGCGGTGGATCGCCGGGACGAGGATATGGGAGGGCCGGTCGTTGCCGAGCTGGACGATCAGCTCGGCCAGGTCGGTCTCGTACGCGGAGATGCCCTCGGCCTCCAGCGCCTCGTTGAGCCCGATCTCCTGGGTGGCCATGGACTTGACCTTGACGACCTCGGTCTCGCCGGTGGCCTTCACCAGCTCGGCGACGATCCGGTTCGCCTCGTCGGCGTCGGACGCCCAGTGCACCACTCCGCCCGCCGCCGTGACCGACTCCTCCAGCTGTACCAGATAGCGGTCCAGATGGCGCAGCGTATGGTCCTTGATCCGCTTGCCCGCCTCCCGCAGCAGCGCCCAGTCGTCCAGCTCCGCCACGGCCTTGGCGCGTTTGTCGCGGATGGTGTGGGTGGCGTGCCGGAGATTGCCGCGCAGCGTCTCGTTGCCGACCGCCTCCTTCGCCGCCACCGGAAACGCCGGCATCCCCAGATACGTACCGCTCATGACCAGGGCTCCTCTTCCGTCGACGCCAGGATCTCCGCGAGGTGTACGGCACGCAGCGGGGCACCCTCGCGGCTCACGATCCCGCCGAGATGCATCAGACAGGAATTGTCCGCGCCACAGAGCACCTTGGCCCCGGTGGAGACGGCGTTGCTCACCTTGTCCTGGCCCATCGCGGCAGAAACATCGGAGTTCTTCACCGCGAAGGTACCGCCGAAGCCACAGCACTCGTCCGCGCCAGGCAGCTCCCGCAGCTCCAGTCCCCGTACCGACTCCAGCAGCTTGCGCGGCCGCTCCCCCAGGCCCAGCATCCGCAGCCCGTGACAGGAGGGATGGTAGGTGACGGTGTGCGGGAAGTGCGCCCCCACATCCGTCACGCCCACCACGTCGACCAGGAACTCAGTCAGCTCGTACGTCCGCGCGGCGAGCGAGGCCGCGGCCTCGTCGCCGATCTTGGGGTAGTGGTGGCGGACCATGGCCGCGCAGGATCCGGACGGGGTCACCACATACTCGTAACCCTCGAAGGCCCGGGTCATCCGCCGTACCAGCGGCTCGGTCTCCCGCCGGTAGCCCGTATTGAACTGGGGCTGGCCGCAGCAGGTCTGCGCGTCGGGAAAGTCGACTTCGACGCCCAGACGCTCAAGGAGCCGTACGGTCGCGATACCGGTGGCCGGATAGACGGCGTCGTTGACGCAGGTGACGAAAAGGGCGGCGCGCATGGGCGGAGCATATGTCGGCCGTGAGGGTGTACGGAAGTCCCTCGGAGAGGGTGATGGATCATCAGACATCCGATGGATATGACCTTCCTCCGGGCGGTATCGGGGCGACCGAGGGACATGCGGCAGACTCGGCGGTGTGCGAAAGATCTATGTCATCGGTATCGGCGCGGGCGACCCCGACCAGCTGACCGTCCAGGCGGTCAGGGCTCTCCAGGGCGTGGATGTCTTCTTCCTGGTCGACAAGGGCGCCGAGAAGTCCGATCTGATCGGGCTCCGGCACGAGATCCTGCGCCGCCACGCGGGCGGGTCCTCGGGCGGCCGGGGCTATCGGCAGGTCGAGATCCGCGACCCGGAGCGGGAGGGTCCGGCGGACGGCGCCGGTTATCCCGGGACCGTCGACGACTGGCGGAGCCGGCGCGCCGCCCTCTACGAGCGAGCCATCATCGATGAGCTGAGCGACGGCGAAGGCCCTGACGGGAACGAGCACCCCGACGGGAACGGGGCCCCCGACCGGGACAGCACCGGGGCGTTCCTCGTCTGGGGCGATCCCTCCCTGTACGACTCGACGCTCGCCATCCTGGAGGAGATCCTGGCGCGCGGCTCGGTCCGGTTCGAGTACGAGGTGATCCCCGGCATCAGCAGCGTCTCCGCGCTGGCCGCCAGGCACCGCGTCGGACTGACCCGGGTGGGCCGGCCCGTACAGATCACCACCGGCCGTCGGCTCGCCGAGGGGTGGCCCGACGGCGTGGACGATGTCGTGGTGATGCTGGACGCGCACCAGTCCTTCCGGCACCATCTGGCAGCCGATCCGGTCATCCACTGGGGTGCCTATGTGGGGACCGAGGACGAGATCCTGGTCTCCGGCCGGCTCTCCGAAGTGGCCGACCGGATCGGGGAGTCGCGGTCCGAGGCACGTGCCCGCAAGGGCTGGATCATGGACACGTATCTGCTGCGCCGGGACTGAGGCCCGCCACGGCCGGACACGCACTGGGCCCGGCCGTGGTGAAACGTTCAAAGGCACTTCCCGGTCAGCTCCGCCCCACGAAGTCCCAGGCGCCCTGGCCCGCCCGATAGACCACGAAGCCCGGTTCCGTACGGAGATACTCCGCTCCGTCCGGCGCCTTCACCAGCTCGGGGCGCTCGGCCGGTACCTGGATCTCCGCCGTCGCGCCGACCGGCACCCGCACCGAGAGCCGCAGATCAGGGCCTATCGCGGACCAGGCCACCGAGGCCGTGCCACGTACGGTACGGATCGAGGTGCGTGCCCAGGTGACTCCGGTCCGGCCGTCGGGCCGTACGGTGAAGGTGCGGTAGCCCGCGTCCCCCGGGCGCAGTCCCGCCACGTTCTCGTACAGCCACTGGACGACCGTGCCCTGGAAGTAGTGGTCGCGCGAGCGCGAGTCCACCGGCCACATCTCCCACATGGTGTCGGCGCCGTTGTCGAACCAGTAGCCCCAGCTCGGGTACGTACGCTGGGTGGCGATGGCGTGCGCGACCTCGGGGCGGCCGCCCGCGCACAGGACGCGCAGCAGCACGCTCGTGCCCAGCGCACCGGTGTTGAGGTGGTCGCCGCGGGCTTTGATGTCGGCGACGAGACTGTCGAGCACTGACGCGCGGGCGCCGCTCGGGACCAGGCCGAAGGCGAGCGGCAAGGCGTTGGAGGTCTGCCGGTAGCCGGGGTCCTTCGCGGTCCGGTAGTAACCGGACTCGGGGTCCAGGAAGGTGGCGTTGAAGGCGTCCTTCAGCCCGGCGGCTGCCGTGCGATAGCGCTCCGCGACCTCGCCGTGGCCCAGGAGTTCGCCCAGCTCGGCCGTCTGGGTCAGCGCCCGGTGCAGATACGCCGTCGCCGTGAGGCGGGTGTCCTCGGGCGGGTTGCCGCCGTATCCCGGCGGCAGATAGTCACCGAGCGCGGTGATCGCGAGACCCCCCTCCAGCCGGTCCAGTTCCCAGTCCAGATAGCGGGTCAGGGTGGACCAGTGTGCGCGTGCCACCCGGTCGTCGCCGTAGATCCGGTACATCTCCCTTACCAGGAAGGGGTATACGGTCGTCCACTCCGGGGAGGGACCGAGATCGCCGTAGCCCCAGCCGCCGCTGGGCACGATCACCGGCAGCTGGCCGTCGGTGTTCTGACTGTCCGCCAGGTCCCCGAGCCATTTCGCCAGGAAGCGGTGGACGCCGAAGGCGTACGCCATGATGGGCGCGCCGAGCTGCGCGTCGCCGGTCCAGCCGTTCTTCTCGTACATGGGGGTGTCGGTCGGTATGCCGTGCAGATTGTTGAGCAGGGTGCGGCGCATCGCCCGGTCGAGCTGTTCGTAGAAGGGTTCCGAGCACTCGAAGGAGCTGACCTCCGCCACCTTCGTATGGACGACCCGGCCCAGCACATCGGCGGGGCGTGGGCGGCTCGGCAATCCGCTGATCTGGACATAGCGGAAGCCCTTGTAGGAGAAGGAGGGCTCCCAGACCTCGGTCCCGCCGCCGCCCGCGCAGATGTACTCGTCGCGCTGGAAGCGTCCTGGCACATGCCCGGTCTCGGCGTGCACACTGCCGTCCGCCTTGAGCTTCTCGCCGTGGACGAGCTGGACGAGGGTGCCGGCCGGGGCCCGTACGCTCAGCCGGGTCCAACCCGCCGTCGTCCGGCCCATGTCGACGACATAGACCCCGGGGCTCAGCTCCGTGATCGCGGTGGGGGTAAGGGTCTCGATGATCTCGATGGGGTCGTGCGGCTGGGCGCGCAGGGTGCCCTTGGGCGCGGCCTGAGGGTTCGGGGAGCGCCAGGAGCTGTCGTCGAAGCCGGGCTTCGTCCAGCCCTCGGGGGCCAGCCGGGCATCGTAGGTCTCGCCCGCGTAGAGGGAGTTGGTGAGCGTGGGGCCTTCGGTGATCCGCCAGTCGGTGTCGGAGACGACGGTGGTGCGGGAGCCGTCGGGGTGCTCGGCCTCCAGCCGGCACAGCAGCCGGGGTTCGCCGTGCCACGGCGGCTGGTGCCAGTTCCAGACATTGGGGGTGGTCATGCCGTAGAAGCCTCGGCCCAGGGTCACACCGATCGCGTTGTCGCCGCGCCGCAGCAGCGAGGTCACATCGTGGACGGCGTACATCACGGTCTCGTCGTAGTCGGTGAACGCCGGGTCGAGTACCTGACTGCCGACCCGCTTCCCGTTCAACTCGGCTGTGTAGTAGGCGAGTCCGCTGATGTAGAGCCGGGCGCTGCTGACCGGCTTCGATACGCTGAACTCGCGGCGGAGCAGGGGCGCGGGCGCCTCGGGCGCCGGGATCGAGACACCGCTTCCCCACGGGCCCTGGCCGTAGGGGGCGAGTACGGCCGCCGGGGGCCAGTCACTGTCGTCGAAGTCCGGCTGTTCCCAGCCCTGCCGCTCGGTGCCGACGGCGCGCCAGCCTGTTCCGGTGACCAGCTCGTGGCTGGTGCCCTGGGAGGTTTCGACGAGCATCCGTACGAGCAGTCCCGCCGGGTTGACGGAGACCGAACCGCGGTTGGCCGCGAGGGCGGCGAGGACGATCCGGCCGCCGGCGGCGGACCGTACGGCCTCGGTGACATCGGCCGCGCGTCCGGTGCGCCAGCCGTCCACCTGCTCGGGCGCGTGGAGCGTCTGTCTGCCGTTGAGATGGAGGGTGAAGTCGTCGTCGGCCGTGGCGAGGAGTGTGGCCCGCGCGATGTCCTCGCCCCGCGCGCCCGGCGGGAGTTCGAGTCCGCCGCGGAACCACCGGGCGCCCACGGGGGCGTTGCCGGTGGTCGCTCCCTCGGTCCAGATCCAGGACGCGCCGTCGAAGCCGGGGGGCTCCGGCGACTGGTCGGCGCCTATCCAGCGCGCCTGCCACGGCTCGGCGCCGAGCGCGGTCTCCCACCAGCCGGCCGTGCTCCACGGTGAGGCGTGTCCGTCGGCGTCCCAGACGCGGACCTGCCAGTGGCAGCGGGTACGGGGTGGCAGTTCGGGGCCCGCGTAGGGCACGGCGGCGCTTCGGTCGGAGGCCACGCGGCCGGTGTCCCAGAGGAGTTGGCGACCGGCCGTGAGCGCGCGCGGGTCGGTCGCGGCCCGGAGCTGATAGGCGCTCTGGCGGGCGCCCCGGGCGCCCTTCTCGCCGCTCAGCTCCCAGGACAGCAGCGGGGCCGCGGCATCGGTGCCGAGAAGGCGCTCGGTGTACTCGACCGTGGCGGTGGTGACACGGAGCCGGCCGCGCCGGCCACTCGTTCCCGGCGAGCCGCCGGACGGCGCGCCCGTGGCGGGGGAGGCGGCGGCGAGCCCCGCGATCCCCGCCCCGGCGCCCGCCACGGAGGTGTGCAGAAGACCTCGGCGTGTCCAGCCCATGCCCATCGCGGCTCCCTTGGATTGAAACGTTTCATGTCCCTGTCGGGCATCGTAGGGCCGACCGCGTCCGCGCTACAAGAGGTGTGCGCGGGACCCCTGGTACGGACGGGGCACGAGGCAGCCGCGCACCACCCTGCCCCGGCGCCGACCCCTCCATCGGGTCGCGGATTTTTGCGTCTGTCTCCAAAATTTGCGCGGATTCATAGACTTCTTGTAAGCCAACTTCTAACCTTTTCGCGTCCGCAGAGTCCCCACGAGCCGCAAGGACGTATGTCTGTGACACTCCCCACCGGACCCCCACGAGGCCGCCTGCTCCGGCGCGGCATCTCCGCATCCGTGTCCCTCGCACTCGCCGTGGCCGGGACGGCCGCGGCGGTGGTGCTCTCCACCGCGCCCGCCGCCCAGGCGGCGGCGGTCCCCGCCCCCTCCCCCATCAATGTCCCCGGCCGCGGCGCCACGGTGCCGTTCAAGGAGCAGGAAGCCGAGTACGCCGCCACCAACGGCTCCCTGATCGGCCCCAACCGCCTTTACGGCACGCTGCCTTCGGAAGCCTCGGGCCGGCAGGCCGTGACGCTCGACGCGGTCGGTGAGTATGTGGAGTTCACCCTCACCGCCCCGGCGAACGCGATGTCGTTCCGCTACTCGCTGCCGGACAACGCGGCGGGTACCGGCCGGGACGCGACCATCGATCTACGGGTCAACGGCACCTCCCTCAAGAGCGTGCCCGTGACCTCCAAGTACGGCTGGTACTACGGCGGTTACCCGTTCAACAACAACCCGGGTGACACCAACCCGCACCACTTCTACGACGAGACCCGCACCATGTTCGGGTCGACGCTGGCGGCCGGTACGAAGGTCCGGCTCCAGGTCTCCTCGACCGCAGCGTCGCCCACCTTCACCATCGACCTCGCCGACTTCGAGCAGGTGGCCGCGCCGATCGGCAAGCCCGCGGGCGCGCTCGACGTGGTGAGCGACTTCGGCGCGGACCCGAGCGGCGCCGCCGATTCAACGGCCAAGATCCAGGCGGCGGTCGACGCGGGCCGTACACAGGGCAAGGAGGTCTACATACCGCAGGGCACCTTCCAGGTGCGCGATCACATCATCGTCGACAAGGTCACCCTGCGCGGCGCGGGTCCCTGGTACAGCGTGCTGACCGGACGTGATCCGTCCGACCGCAGCAAGGCCGTCGGTGTCTACGGCAAGTACGCCAACGCGGGCGGCAGCAGCAATGTCACCCTCAAGGACTTCGCCATCATGGGCGACATCCGTGAGCGCGTGGACAACGACCAGGTCAACGCCATCGGTGGCGCCATGTCCAACTCGGTCGTCGACAACGTCTGGATGCAGCACACCAAGTGCGGCGCCTGGATGGACGGCCCGATGGACAACTTCACCATCAAGAACAGCCGCATCCTCGATCAGACCGCGGACGGCGTCAACTTCCACATGGGCGTCACCAACTCGACGGTCACCAACACCTTTGTGCGCAACACCGGTGACGACGGGCTGGCCATGTGGGCCGAGAACATCCCGAACGTGAAGAACAAGTTCACGTTCAACACCGTGATCCTGCCGATCCTGGCGAACAACATCGTCACGTACGGCGGCAGGGACATCACCATCTCCGACAACGTCATGTCGGACACCATCACCAACGGCGGCGGGCTGCACATCGCCAACCGCTACCCCGGCGTCAACTCCGGTCAGGGCACGGCGGTCTCCGGAACCACCACCGCCGCGCGCAACACCCTGATCCGGGCCGGGAACAATGACTACAACTGGCGCTTCGGCGTCGGCGCGATCTGGTTCAGCGGTCTCAACGAACCGATCAACGCCACCATCGACATCACCGACAGCGAGGTCCTGGACAGCTCCTACGCCGCGATCCATCTGATCGAGGGCGCGACGAACGGGCTGCGCTTCAACAACATCAGGATCGACGGCGCCGGTACGTACGCGCTCCAGATCCAGGCTCCGGGCACCGCCTCCTTCACCAATGTGACCGCCACCCATATCGCGCAGTCCAACCCGATCCACAACTGTGTGGGCAGCGGCTTCCAGATCACCCAGGGCGCCGGGAACTCTGGCTGGTACGCCAACCCGCCCGCGTGCACCGGCACCTGGCCCGACCCGGTGTGGACCAACGGCGGTGTGCCCGGCGGTCCCACCAACCCGCCTACCGACCCGCCCACCGACCCGCCCACCGACCCGCCGACGGACCCGGGCAATCTCGCTCAGGGCCGACCGGTCACGGAGTCCGGCCATGCCGATGTGTACGGCGCGGCCAACGCGGTCGACGGCAACGCCAACACGTACTGGGAAAGCACCAACAACGCGTTCCCGCAGACCATCACCGTGGACCTCGGAGCGTCGAAGGCGGTCAAGCGGGTGGTGCTGAAGCTGCCTCCGGCGTCGGCGTGGACGACCCGCACCCAGACGCTCAGTGTGTCGGGGAGCACCAACAACTCCTCGTACAGCACGCTCAAGGCATCGGCGGGCTACACCTTCAACCCGGCGAGCGGTAACACCGCGACGGTCACTCTGGACGGGACCCCGACCCGCTATCTGCGGGTGACGGTCACGGGCAACACCGGCTGGCCGGCCGCGCAACTCTCCGAACTGGAGGCGTACACCAGCTGAGCCCCGGACAACACGCGGAACGCCCGGCCGGGAGATCCCTGCCGGGCGTTCTCGCGTGCGGCTCGCGTCAGGAGCCACCGCCCCGGCCGCCACCGCCCGGATCGTCGCCGTCCGCGCCGTGGATGTCCGGGCCGTGGATGTCGTACGTATTCAGCCGCCCGCACATGCCGAACCTGCCCTGATGCGCCGGGAGTCGGGCGTGCAGGTGCGCCTCGGCCAGATGCGTGGCGTCACCGGCGGCGAGCCGGTCGAGCTGGGCTCCGGTCTGGCGGGCCGCCTCGGCCGCGCCCGCCTCCCAGCGCGCCCGCCACTCGGCCACCCGGGGCCGTACGAGCGCGGCGGCCGACCGCTGGAAGTCGAGCAGGGGCCGCTGGTCGCCCGCCTCCCACGCGGTACGCAGCACCATGAATCCCTCGATCGCGAGATCACGCCGGCGGCGCGCGGCGGCGGCCTGCTCGGGCTCCGCCGCGTCCGGGATGCGTACGGCCCGCGCGTAGGTCTCCGGGTCGGTGAGGTAGGGGGGTGGCAGGGTCAGTACGGCGTCCCCGGCCTCGGGCAGACCGTTGTTCTGCATCAGGACGACGATCCGCAGCCCGCCCTCGTTGACGAGCCGGTGGATGGTGCCGGGTGTGAACCACACCAGCGCCCCCGGCGCCAGCGGTGTGGTGTCGAGGCCCGTGGGGCTGAGCGTCTGGACGGCGCCCCGGCCCTCGGTCACCACATACGCCTCGGAGCAGGTGAGATGCAGATGCGGGGTGCCACCGCTCGCTCCGTCGGCCGACTCCCAGTCGTACACCGTCAGATGCGAGACCGCGACCGCTCCCGGGAGTCCGGCGAACCCCGCCGCCGGGCTCACCATGACTGCCGCTCAAGGTACGTGGCGATGTCGTCGCGTTCCCAGCGGCCGTCGGCCACGATCACCCGCCAGCGCCGGGTCAGTGTGTCGCCCGGCGGGAGGACCAGCTCCTCGTAGAAGGACCAGGAGGCGGCGACCGCCGCGAACGGATCGCTGCGTACGAACCAGTGCGCGGGGTGCTGTCCGCCGGCCCCGGTGTGATCGTTCTCCGGTGCGTGCGCGAAGACGAGTGTGGCGTGTCCGTCGATGCCGTCGAACTCACCGCTGTACGCGACCCATGGGGCCTGGGTCCCCATCAGCTCCTCCCCCTCCCGCTCGGGGCCGAGCGGCCGCCCGCCCCGGAAGGCACGCGGCCCGCGCCAGAAGAGACCGGTGTAGCCGGCCAGCTCGCGCCCCGCGGTGGTGGGACTGCCGAGGCGCAGCGGCTCATCGCGCCGGTTGGTGATGGCGTCGGACCACGTCAGCGTCCACGCACCGGCCTCGGTGTCGATGTCATGGATCTCGATACGGCGTGACTCGTCGGCCCACGCGTCGCCGTCGTGGTTGCGCCACACCAGCCGCTCGGCGATGACGGCACGCCGCGCGTCGGCCGATACCTCGTCGAAGCCCTCGTGGCTCATCGAGCCGACGCGCTCCGGCAGCGCGCGGTAACCCTCGCCGTGCACATACGTGTTGCCGCCCCACAGATTCTGTCCCGACAGATGGGAGGCGGTGAGCTGGAGGCCCTTGTGCCAGCGGTGGTCGTTGGGGCGGTAGTCGGTGACCACACCGCCCGACAGTGTGCGCAGCGGATGCAGATACGGCTTGGGGGCCTCCCACGCCGCCTCGGGCCGGTAGACATAGCTGATCAGGGTGACCCCACCGAAGCGCAGCTCGATCCGGTCACCGTGTGTGTGGGCCAGCCGCAGTCCGGGCCCGGTGATGTCCGCCACCGTGTCAGGCGCGGCCAAGGTGTCCGGCGTTCCTGAAATGGTCATACGGGGATCTCCGTGACGGGGAGGGGCCGCGACGGTGCCCAGCCGGGGGCGCCGCCGTGCAGGGCCGTGTGGAAGGGGTCGCCGGGGCCGATCCCGCCGGCCCTGACGGTGGTGTCGGTGAACGCCGACTTGTAGAGCGCGGTGATCAGTTCGAGGCTGGTGCGGCCGTCGGCCCCGCTGGCGCGCGGCCGGCGTCCCGCCCGTAAGTCGGCGACGAGCGAACGGAGCTGGGCCAGATGAGAGCTGGGCACGTCCTCGCCCGGATCGCGCCAGCGGGCCAGTTCCACGGCGTCCACATCGGGGGCCGGGGTGATCCGCCAGTCGTCATTGGTGTAGCCGTACAGATGGGTCAGTTCGACGGTGGCGCGCTCGCAGTCGATACGGATACGGCTCACCTCGTCGGGGCTGAGCACGCTGTTGACGACGGTGGCCAGCGCCCCGCTCTCGAAACGTACGAGCGCCGTGGACACGTCCTCGGTCTCGACGTCGTGCACCAGCCGGCCCGCCATGGCGCGTACCTCGGTCCAGGGCCCGAGCAGTTCGAGCAGCAGATCCATCTGGTGGATGCCGTGGCCCATCGCGGGGCCGCCGCCCTCACCGGCCCAATTGCCGCGCCATGGCACGGCGTAGTAGGCGGTGTCGCGATACCAGGTGGTCTGGCAGTGGGCGACCAGCGGACGGCCCATCGCCCGCTCGGCGATCAGGGAGCGCATATGCCGGGCGCCGGAGCCGAACCGGTGCTGGAAGACGATCGAGGCGTACGGTCCACCGCCGCCCGCGCCCTCCTCGGACGTCTCCGGCGCCGCTGCCGCCTGCTTCTCGGCCGCCTCGATGGCGTCGAACTCGGCGAGCGAGGGACACGGCGGCTTCTCGCACCACACCCAGGCACCGGCGCGCAGCGCGGCCACCGTCTGCTCGCGGTGGAAGACCGGGGGCGTGCAGATGGTGACCAGGTCGGGGCGCTGCTCGTCGAGCATGCGGTCGAGATCGGTGTAGGGACGCGGAACGCCACCGTCGGCACAGAACGCCCGTACGGCCTCCTCGTCGATGTCGAAGGCGGCGACGATCTCGATCTCGTCGTGGAGAGCGCGGAGGGCCGGGAGATGTGCTCCCCTGGCGATCCCTCCCGTGCCGATGACGGCGGCGCGGATCCGCCGGTCTGTCAGGTCGCGCGGAGACGTCGCGAACACTCCCTTTCGCATTCCTGGATTCTCGCCCGGATAGCAAGCGCTTTCCACGAGAAACGTAGGATGGGCCCACAGTGATGTCAACGGGGCGGATCGGGCCGGGCGGGACCGGGCTCGTCAGGTCGGGACCCGGCGGCGCTCCAGGTCGAATACGGCCTGGACGCGTTTGCCGACCGGCACCCGCTCGGCGCCGAGGCGGTCGGCCAGCGCGTGGACGATCTCCAGACCGTGACCGCCCGGCCGGCCGGGGTCCCGGTCGTAGCGGTGCGGGAGGGTCGAGCAGCTGTCGTACACCGTGACGAGCACCTGCCGGTCCGTGCCCTCCAGCTCCAGCAGATACGGTCCATGGCTGTGCCGCTCGGCGTTGGTGACCAGCTCGCTGACGACCAGCAGCAGATCACCGGTCGTGCGGTCGCCGAGCGTGGCGAACCACTCCGCCTCCAGCTGCTGCAGAAACCGGGCGGCGAGCTGTCTGGCCTCGGCGATGCAGCCGGGGGCCCCGCTGAATTCGGCGGCCTTGCGCAGTGGCCGCACGGAATCCGTGAGGGCCGCGAGGGCGGTACCGAGAATGGACCGTTCGTTCATAGCTCCTGCCCCGCCCCGTTCCTGCCCCGCCCGCCGGTGAGGGCGATCGGGGGCCCTCTTCCCGGATCCCCTTATGCCCTTGCACGCCGTCGGTATGCCCGCCGGTTTCGTGAAGGGCGTCACGTACGTCCCGGACGCCGGGCGGCACGGCGGTGGGCGGCACGCCGTACCGTGAAAAAGACGCCGCGTGGATAGGTGGGGCGGCGTCTAAAGCCCAGGTCAGGCCTTGTTCACTCAGGGGTGGATCCTCCCTGGAGGGATTGCGCCCCGCGCTCCGGAGGAGGACCGTTGCGTACGACCACGGTGCTGGGCCGCAGTGCCGAGCATCACCTCGGCAGGACGCCCGGTATGCCCCTATGACCTCTTCTCCTCCTGATCCGCTGACCATCATCGTCACCACCCCCCGGTCCGACACGGTCGAGATCAGGCTCGACGGTGAGATGGACGACGAGACCTCCTACGAAGTGGTGGACACCGTACGGCAGTTGCTGCGCACCCATCGGGGCGTGAGCCGACTGGAGCTGCACTGCGGCCCCACCATGGCGGGCGACCCGGCGAGTACGGCCGCGCTGCTGATGATCAGACGTCTGGCGGAGGCCGATGACGTACGCCTCATCGTGACGGGCCGGACGGGACTTTGACCAGGTCCTGTCCGGGGCGGCCGGGGGCGCTTTCGCCCCGGTGGCGACGGTACACAGGGCGGGGTTTGATGGGAGGCGGGGTATCGCCCCGCGCACAGCCGATATCGCGCAGCGGGTATCGCGCGGCGGACAGGGCGCAGCGGACAGGGCGCGGAAAGCGGAGAAACCAAGGAAGAGAAGAAAGCGGGTTCTCTCATGCCATTCGTCACCGTCGGGCAGGAAAACTCCGGCTCCATCGACATCTACTACGAGGATCATGGCAGCGGACAGCCCGTGGTCCTCATCCACGGCTATCCGCTCGACGGCCACTCGTGGGAGAAGCAGGAGCGGGTGCTGCTGGAGGCGGGGCACCGTGTCATCACCTACGACCGGCGCGGTTTCGGCCGTTCCAGCCGGCCCGTCGTCGGCTACGACTACGACACCTTCGCCGCCGACCTCAACGCCCTCCTCGACCATCTCGGCCTTCCCGATGTGGTGCTTGTCGGTTTCTCCATGGGCACAGGCGAGGTAACCCGCTATCTCGGTACGTACGGCTCGGGACGGGTCAGCAAGGCCGTACTGATGGGCGCCATCCCACCGTTCCTGCTCAAGACCGACGACAATCCCGAGGGCGTCGACCGATCGGTGTTCGAGGGGATCAAGGACGCCGTGATCGCCGACCGGCCGGCCTATCTCAAGAACTTCCTCGACAACCTCTACAACGTCGACATGTACCGCGGCACCCGCATCAGCGACCAGGCGTGGGCGGGCAGCTTCAACACCGCCGTCGCCGCCTCCTCCCACGCCGCCTACGCCTGTGTCGACAGCTGGCTGACGGACTTCCGCGGGGATCTGCCCGGAATCGACGTACCGGTCCTGCTGATCCACGGGACCGCCGACCGCATCCTTCCGTACCCGAACACCGCCCAGCGGCTCCCGGGGCTGATCAAGGACCTGACGTTCGTGACGGTGGACGACGGCCCGCACAATGTCGCCTGGACCCACCCGGAGATCGTCAACCCGGCGCTGCTCGACTTCCTCAAGACCTGACCGGCGCGGTCAGGAGGGCCCGCCCAGGACGGCGCGTGCCTTCGCGGCGCGCACGGCGGCGGTGAGGGCGTCGATGTCGTACGCGCCGTGGTGGCGCCGTCCGTTGACGAAGAACGTGGGCGTGCCCGACACACCGTAGGTATCGGCGCTCTCGACATCCTCGGCGACCCGCGCGGCCCCCTTGCGCGACCGCAGATCCCGGTGGAACCGGTCGGTGTCCAGCCCGATCTCCCCGGCGTAGCCGAGCAGATCGGCGGGCCGCAGAGCGCCCTGGTGTGCGAGCAGGAGATCGTGCATCTCCCAGAAGGCGCCCTGTTCCGCCGCGGCCTCGGAGGCTTCACCCGCGAGCTGGGCGTTCGGGTGGACGTCGTTGAGCGGCAGATGGCGCCAGACGTATCGGACATCCCCGAAATCGGCGAGCAACTCACGGATCACGGGTTCGGCCAGCCCGCAGTACGGGCATTCGAAATCGCCGTACTCGACCACGGTCACCGGTGCCTCCCGCGGTCCGCGCACATGGTCGCGGTCCGGGTCCACCGGTTCGGACAGATCGACGATCTCCTCGGCATTGCCCAGCAGGGCCTGGATCCGCCGCTTCCTGGGCAGCGCCGCGATGACGCGCGTGACGAGCCAGGTGGCGGCGAACGAGCAGACGGCCGCGGCGAGAATGCCGATCTTGGCCTGCTCCAGCTGTTCGCTGTCGAAGGCGAGGGTGGCGATCAGCAGCGAGACCGTGAAGCCGACACCGGCGATGGTGCCGCCGGCCGCGGTGGCGCCCCAGCCGACCGGCGGGCGCAGCCGGCCATGGCTCAGCCGGGTCGTCAGCAGCGAGGCGCCGAGGATACCGAGGGGCTTGCCCAGCACATAGCCGCACAGGATGCCGAGGGTGATCGGCGACTCGAAGGCCCGTGCCAGCTGGCTGCCGCTGATGGTGATACCGGCGTTGGCGAGCGCGAAGACGGGCACGACCACATAGCTCGTCCAGGGGTGGTACATCCGCTGGAGCCGCTCGTTCGGTGAGATCGCCGAGGCGATCCCGAGCCGCGCCGTTCGTTCCAGCTCCGGTGTCGGCTGCTCGCGGAAGAGCCGGAACAGTCCGCTCGCCCGTTCCAGATCGCTGCGCGAGGCGGGGTACGCGAAGGTCAGCAGCCCCATCGCCAGACCGGTCACGACCGGGTCCACCCCGGACTCCAGCATCGCCACCCAGACGGCCACCGCCAGCACGCCGTACACCACGCCCCGGCGCACTCCGGCGGCCCGGAGCAGCGGGACGAGCCCGAAGATCAGCACGGCCACGACCAGCGCGACCGCGTGGACGCGTCCGCTGTAGGCGATCGCGATCACACCGAGCGCGACGAAGTCGTCCACGACGGCGACGGTCAGGATGAAGACGCGCAGCCCGCGCGGCAGCCGGGTGCCGAAGACGGCGAGCACGCCCAACGCGAACGCGGTGTCCGTGGACATGGCGACGCCCCAGCCGTGCGCCGAGGCGTGGCCGGCGTTGAAGGCCAGGAAGATGGCGACCGGTACGAGCATTCCGCTGACGCCGGCGATCATCGGGAGCGCGACCCGTTTCCGATCGCGCAGCTCCCCCATGTCGAACTCGCGGCGGGCCTCCAGACCGACGACGAAGAAGAACAGCGTCATGAGTCCGCTGTTCACCCACTCGCGCAGCTCCAGCGAGATCCCGGCGGAGCCGACGCGGACCGAGAGCACCGTCCGCCAGAACTCCTCGTACGTTCCCGGGCCCGCGTTGGCCCAGACGAGCGCCGCGAGGGCCGCGGCGAGCAGGACGGCCGCGCTGCCCGTCTCCGTACGCAGGAAGTCGCGCAACGGGGTGCGCATGTCGTCGCGCTCGGTCTGGCCGGAGAGGTTCGGGGTCGCCGGGTCCACAGTCACGTCGCCATTCTCCTGCGGCCCCGGCACGACGGCCCGGCGACCTGGGTTCTGTCCGCGCCAGGGATCATCGCCCGATCGGTGCGTCACGGTCCGGGAGGGGGGGTACGCCCGCGCGCCTGAGGCGCGACGTCCTGACGGAATCCGGGGCCCGCCCGGCTCAGTCCCGCCGCGCGCGCAGGCCGGCCAGGGCCGTCGCCCCATGGTGCTGCGCCAGCTCCTCGGCGGCCGCGCTGTCGTGGGCGCGCAGCGCCTGTACGAGACGGCGGTGCTCCACGTAGCGGTCCTCCGCGCCGAACTCCGCGCTGTCCAGCCGTTCCAGGGTGCGTTCGACGCGCTCCTGCGGGGTGAAGACACGGGTCTGGGCGAGCAGCCGGGTCAGTACGGGGTTGCCGCACGCCTCCTCCAGCGCGGCGTCGAAGGAGCGCAGGACCGCCATCAGGGCGCGCACCTGCGACGCGACGGAGAGTCCCGCTCCATGGCGCTGGTCGATCGTGACCGCGATCTCGTCGGCTTCGTCCAACAGGGCGTCCAGGCCGTCCAGTTGCGCGTCGCTCGCCTTCGTGGCGGCGAAGCGCGCCACCAGGCCGCGCAGCGCGGCCTCGACCTCGGAGATCTCCTCGGGCGTGGAGGGGGAGATCTCCGCGACGCGGAGAGTGCGTGGCCCGGTCCGCTCGACGAGGCGGTCCTGCTCCAGCCGGCGCAGCGCTTCCCGTACGGGTGTGGGGCTGACGGACAGCATGGCGGCGAGGCCGCGCTCCGTGATGCGTGCTCCCCGCTCCAGCTCCCCCACCGCGATGGCGTCCCGCAGAGCGGTGTACGCGCGATCGGCCAGTGTTTCGTTCTTCAGCTCGCCGAGGACCTTGACCACCATGCCCGCGATGCTACACGATCCCGGCATCGCACGTAGCAAAATCAACCGCTAAGCAACTTGCTATAGCATCGGTCCATGAGATCCACCCCCTCCGGGAGCATTCATGCTGAGCCGCACCCCTCCCGTCTCCCCTGCCGGCCGAACACCCTTCAGCTGGCGGGTACCCGCCCTGATATCACTGGCCGTCTTCGCCCAGGAGTCCACCTGGAACTTCTATGACGCGCAGGTACCGCCCCTGCTCAGGGACTATGTCTCCAGCACGGCCCTGATCGGTCTGCTGATGGGCCTGGACAACGTCCTCGGCATCTTCGTCCAGCCGTGGATGGGCAGCCGGTCCGACCGCACTCGCACCCGATGGGGCCGGCGGATCCCCTACATCGTGGCCGGCACGCCGGTCGCGGCCGTGCTGTTCATGGCCCTTCCGTTCACCACCTCGTTCCCCGCGCTGGTGGCGGTGATGTTCCTGTACGCCCTGGTCGCCAACAGCTACAAGCCCGTGGCCGAGGCGCTGATGCCGGACTTCGTCGCCGCCGAACACCGCAGCAAGGCCAACGCGCTCACCAGAATCGCGGCCAGTCTGACGATCGTCGTCTCCTCGCTGGTGAGCGTCCTGCTCGTGGACCACGATCTGAGGCTGGCGTTCGCGGTCCCGGCCCTGCTGATGATCGTGGCCGTCGGCGTTCTCGTACTGACCGTCAAGGAGCGGCGCGCGCCCGCCTATCAGGAGGCGGTCGCTCAGAGCGCCGTGCCGGACGGGCCCCCGTCGGTCCGACTGCGCGACGTACTGGGCGAGTTGCTGCGTGACCGCGACCGCAGCCGGGTGTGGATGCTCGCCGTCGTCTTCCTCGTGGCCGGTGCCTGGGCCGCCTCACGGGCCCTGATGACCCCGTACGGCACGGAGGTCCTCGGGCTCACCAAGGGCCAGGCCGGCGGGCTCGGGCTGCCGGGCGGGATCGCGTTCATCATCGCGGCGTTTCCCATCGCCCTGCTCGCGGGACGGGTGGGCCGGCTCCGGCTCATCCGCTGGGGACTGGTGCTGTTCATCGCCGCGATGGTGCTGGGTGCTCTGGTCCGTACGCCGCTCGGGACGAGCGCGGCCGTCGTGCTCGGAGCCGTCGGTTACGCCACGTTCTCGGTCAACGCCGTCGTCGTGCTGTGGGATCTCGCCCCGTCGCGCAGGGTCCTGGGCACCTATACGGCGCTGTACGGCGTCGGCAACGCCACCGGCTCCGCCCTCGGCCCGGCCCTGGTCGGCTCGCTCGTCGACCTCACCGGCTGGGCGTATCTCCTGCTCGATGTCGCGCTCGTCGCGGCGCTGGCGCTCTTCGCCCTCACCCGTATCAGCCGTGTCGGCCCTGCCGACCGTATCGGCCGCACCGGCCGCGAGGACGCCTCCCCGGACGCCCCGGACGCTCCCGCCGCGTCAACTCCCCCTTCTTCGACAGAGAGCCACTGACATGGAATTCCGTATCCTCGCGCCCACCGGAGTCCTCGGCGCGGGCTTCGACGCGGACGCCTTCCGGCGCGGTGTCGCCGCCCGCCCTCATGTGATCGCCTGTGACGCCGGGTCGACCGACAGCGGACCCGCGGCCCTCGGCTCCGGGGTGTCGAAGCTGTCGGCCGAGGCGGTCGTACGCGATCTGCGCCTGCTGCTGAGGGCCCGTCAGGAACTCGGCGTGCCGCTGATCATCGGCTCGTGCGGGACCAGCGGGCGGGACATCGGTGTGGACTGGACCGCCGGGCTGCTGCGACGGACGGCCGCCGAGGAGGGCCTTCGCTTCACCCTCGGTCTGGTCTACTCCGACCAGCCCGCGGATCGTCTCCAGGATCTGTGGGACGCGGGCCGGATCCGGGCCCTTCCGCACGCGCCCGCCATCGACCGTGACACCTTCGGGCTGGGGCCCGTCGTCGCCATGATGGGCGTCGAACCCCTCCAGCGGGCGCTGCGCGAGGGGTGCGACGTGATCCTCGCCGGACGGGCCAGTGACACCGCGCTGTTCGCCGCGTATCCCCATCTGCACGGCGCCGACCCCGGGCTGACCTGGCACGCGGCCAAGACCGTCGAGTGCGGCGCGGCCTGCGCCGTACCGCCGTCCGCCAACGGGCTGCTGGTCCGTCTCCGTGACGATCACTTCGATGTCGAGACGCTGCTGCCGGGCACCCGGCTCACGCCGCGCTCGGTCGCCGCTCACACCCTGTACGAGAACGCCGACCCGTATCTGATCACCGAGCCGTCCGGGGTCCTTGACACCACCCATGCCCGCTACACGGCCGTCGACGAGTGCACCGTACGGGTCGCCGGAGCGCTCTACCACCCGTCGCCGGAATACACCGTCAAGCTGGAGGGCGCCCAACTGGTCGGCCATCAGACCGTGATGATCGGCGGGATCCGCGACAAGATCGTCATCGACCGGCTCCCCGAGCTGCTGCCCATGGCCCGCGCCTACTTCGACGCCAAGATCCTGGACGTGTTCGACGGCCGGGTCGACCCGGCCGACGTCGATATCGACTACCGGCTCTACGGGGCGGGAGCGGTCCTCGGCGCGCACGAGCCCGCGGCCCTGGACCCCGCCGAACTCGGCGTGCTGATCACGGTGACTGCACCAGACCAGGGCACCGCGCACGCGGTGAGCACCTTCGTCGCGCACGCGAGTTCCCATCTGCCCATTCCCGAGTACGACGGAATGGTCAGCACCATCGCCTATCCGTTCTCGCCGCCCGAGATGGACCGGGGGCCGCTGTACCGCTTCACCCTCAACCATGTCGCGGTCGGGGTCGGCCCCACCGAGCTGTTCCGCACCACGACCGAGGAGATCCGATAACGATGGCCACGCTGCTCGACTACTGCTCGCTGGTCCGCTCCAAGAACGCCGGACCGTTCACCCTCACCTTCGACTTCATGTGCCACGACGAGCACACCTACCGGTCGCTGGTGGCTCTCGATGTGCTCAGCACCGCGCTGTTCGCCGACCTGTTCGACACCGATGTCTCCGAGGTCCGGGTCATCGCGCACCCGCTCGCCCTCGCCGTCAAGGTGTCGCTGCCGAGGCCCACCGTCCAGGGCAGCACGCGCGACTCGGACTGCTACGCGGGCCAGCAGTACGCGCCTCTGATGGCGATGAAGCTGCCGGATCCCGGCCGTCCGGTGTGACGGCCCCGACCGTGTCTTCGACCGTTTCCGGCGGGCGGACTCCGGCCGGGGCCGCGCCCACGGCGGCTCAGGACTCGGACTGTCCATCGTGCGCGCCATCGTCCAGGCCGGCCACGGAAGTGTGGACGTCAGGTCCCGGGCCGGTGCCGGGAACGACCGTCACGGTCACACTGCCCGTCACCGACACGTCCCACGTCTCCATGTGAGGCGGAATCACGGGAGAACACGGGGCGGAGGAGGACGATCGTGGAGTCTCCCCCGCCCCCGGGGCGGGTCCATGCGGCCGGCGACCGCCCGGCCTCGTTCGAAAGGACCTCCCGTGCTCCCACTGGACGGCATCACCGTGATCTCTGTCGAGCAGGCGGTCGCGGCCCCGTTCGCCACCCGTCAGCTCGCCGACCTGGGCGCCCGGGTCATCAAGGTGGAGCGGCCGGGGTCCGGCGACTTCGCGCGTGACTACGACGAGACGGTCCGGGGCATGTCCAGCCATTTCGTCTGGCTCAACCGCGGCAAGGAATCCATCGCCCTCGATCTGAAGCGGCCCGAGGACGCCGCGGTGCTCCGGCGGCTCGTCGACCGGGCCGATGTGTTCGTACAGAACCTCGCCCCGGGCGCGGCCGGCAGGCTGGGCCTGGACGCCGCGACCCTCATGGGCGCCAACCCCCGGCTCGTCGTGTGCGCCATCTCCGGCTACGGAAATGGCGGCCCCTACACGGACCGGAAGGCGTACGACCTGCTGGTGCAGTGCGAGTCCGGGGCGATGTCCCTGACGGGTACGGCGGAGGCGCCGGCGAAGATCGGTATCCCGGTCGCCGACATCGCCGCCGCGATGTACGCGTACACCGGCATCCTCACGGCGCTCTACGAACGCGAACGCACCGGCCGGGGCGGGGCCTTGGAGGTGTCGATGCTGGAAGCGCTCGGGGAGTGGATGGGGTATCCGGGCTACTTCACCCGCTACGGCGGCGCCCAGCCGCCGCGTTCGGGCGCCGAGCACGCGGCCATCGCCCCCTACGGTCCGTACGCGACCGCCGACGGGGCGCGTGTCTTTCTCGGCGTCCAGAACGAGCGCGAGTGGGAGGACTTCTGCGCGCGGGTCCTGGACGCGCCCCGCCTCGCCACCGACCCGCGGTTCGCCAGCAATTCCCTGCGGGTGGAGAACCGCGACGCGCTGCGGACCCGGATCGAGGCACGCTTCGCCACCCTGAGCGCCGACGAGGCCGAGCGGCGCCTCGAATCGGCCCGGATCGCCCATGCCAGGCTGCGGGACGTGGCGGAGTTCGCGGAGCACCCGCAGCTCGCCGCCCGGGACCGCTGGCGCACCGTGGACTCCCCGGTGGGGCCGCTGGACGCGCTGCTGCCACCCGTCACCGTCGCGGGCCGGGAGCCCAGGATGGGTCGCGTACCGGCCCTGGACGAACACCGCGAGCGCATCCTGGCAGAACTGAACTCGACGGCAGCGCGGCACAGCGTCTCTCAGGGCGCCTAGGCCCTGTCTTCAAAGTCCCGCCTGCTCGGCGACGCCCGGCACGCACGCTCGCCGCGTTGTCGGGATCACCCCAGTACATCCAGTACTGG